>NZ_JBPKJP010000032.1:0-40609 GCF_051217035.1 Lysobacter sp. 1R34A | reverse complement strand
CTTGGCCGCGGCGCCGGCCAGCGCCGAGGCCGTCGTCGCCAACGACGCCGCCGACACCGCGCCGGCGCGGCCGGCCTGTGGCGGGCGGAACGCGAACGCCATCGGCAACTGCGCCGAAGCGAAGCCCTGCGACAGGATCAACCCGGCCTCGGCCGGGCCGACGAACAACAGGCCTTGCGGGCGCAGCAGACGCTTGAGGATGCCGACCGTGCGGACCTGGGTGTCGGCATCGAAATAGATCAGCAGGTTGCGGCAGAAGATCGCGTCGTACACCGCCTCGCCCGGCAGGAAGGCGA
Source organism: Lysobacter sp. 1R34A (assembly GCF_051217035.1). Taxonomy (NCBI): domain Bacteria; kingdom Pseudomonadati; phylum Pseudomonadota; class Gammaproteobacteria; order Lysobacterales; family Lysobacteraceae; genus Lysobacter; species Lysobacter sp. 1R34A. The sequence goes on along the minus strand of NZ_JBPKJP010000032.1, from coordinate 40,313 downwards.
CATCGAGCACGTTGCCCTGGATGAAATTCACCCGCGAGCGCACCGCCTCCGGCAACTGCCAGCCGCCACCGACCGCGGCGAAATGGCGCTCGCGGAACTGCAGCTCGCGGCCGCGGAACGAGTTGCCGCCGTACAGCCCGCGGCGCGCTTTCGCCAACGCGCGCTCGCTGATGTCGACCGCATCGATGCGCAGGCGTTCGAGCGGGAATCCAGCGTCCTGCAGGCACATCGCCATCGTGTACGGCTCCTCGCCGGTCGAACACGGCAGGCTCAGCAGGCGCAGGCACTCGCCGGGATGGGTCGCCGCCCATTCCAGGCCGTAGCTCGCCGACAAGGCGCTGAACGCCTGGGCGTCGCGGAAGAACCAGGTCTCCGGCACCACCACCGCTTCGATCAGCTCCTGCTGCTCCAACGGCGAAGCGCGCAGCGTCTGCCAGTACTCGGAGAGCTGCCCGCACTCGCAGGCCGCCATGCGGCTGGCGACCGCGCGCTCGACCACGGTCGGGCCGATGGTGCTGGCGTCCAGCCCCATCGTGTCCTTGAGCCATTGCTGGAAGCCCCCGGGCTTCATGCGCTCTCCACCGAGGCTTGAAACAACAGCGCGCGCACCGGATCGGGCAACAATCGCTCGATCCGCACCCACTGCAGCAGCCCCTGCGCATCGGAGGCGACCGGCCCGAGATACGGCGCGTGGCTCGCATCGACGCCGGCGGGCGCGAACTCGGCGGCCTCGCGCCGCACCGTCTCCAGCACCTGCTCGGCGATCAGGCCGAGCTTGCGCGAACCGCCGTCGCCGGCCGGATAGTCGACCACGATCACCCGCGTACTCAGCCGCGCGCGCGCCGGCCGCCCGAGCGCCAGCTGACACAAGTCGATCAACGGCACCGGCTCGCCGCGGTAGTCGAAGGCGCCGGCGACCGCCGCGGGCGCCTGAGGTATGGCTTTCGGCTCGACCAGATTCAGCACCGACACGACCTGCGCCGCATCGATGGCGTAGCGGTCGCGATCCAGTTGGAAGACAAGGAAAAGCACGGCATCGTCCTCCCGTTGCGTCCGCGGCCCGAAGTCGTCGCGCTCAGCCCAGCAGCTTGAACTTGGTCACCCCGTCGCGCAGCCCGGCGCTGACCTGGTGCAGCTCGTCGATCGCCTGGTTGGACTGCTTCAGGGCATCGACGGTCTGCTGCGCGGCTTCGCTCAGCTGGCCCAGCGCCAGGTTGATCTGCTCGGCGCCGGCCGCCTGCGCCTGCACGCCTTCGTTGACCACCTCGAAGCGCGGCACCATCGCCTGCACGTGCTCGATCACCTGCGACAACTGGCCGCCGACCTGCTGCACGTCGCTGGTGCCGCGGCGGACCTCCTCGGAAAACTTGTCCATGCCCATCACGCCGGCCGACACCGCCGACTGGATCTCGCGCACCATCTGCTCGATGTCGAGCGTCGCCACCGCGGTCTGGTCGGCCAGCCGGCGGATTTCGACCGCCACCACCGAGAAACCACGGCCGTATTCGCCGGCCTTTTCCGCCTCGATGGCGGCGTTGAGCGAGAGCAGGTTGGTCTGGTCGGCGACCTTGGTGATGGTGGTGACGACCTGACTGATGTTGCTGGCCTTCTCGGCCAGCACCGCGAGCTTGGCGCTGATCGCCGCGGTGGCGTCGATCATCCGGCCCATCGTCTGCTCCATCTGCGCCACGCCCTCCTGGCCGTGGCCGGCGAGCGAGGCGGTCTGCTCGGCGCTGCCGGCGACCGTGCCCATGGTGCGCGCCAGTTCCTTCGAGGTCGCGGCGATTTCGCGCGAGGTGGCGCCGATCTCGGTGGTGGTGGCGGCGATCTGCGCGGCGGTGGCCTGCTGTTCGCGCAAGGTCGCGGTGATTTCGTTGATCGAGGAATTGACCTGGATGCCCGAGGTCTGGATCTGCCCGACCAGTTCGGCCAACTCGCCGCTCATGCGGTCGTAGCCGTGTCCCACGGCGCCGAATTCGTCGGTGCGCGAGAAGTTCAGGCGCTGGCTGAAATCGCCCTTGGCCATGATGTCGGCGGCGCGCGCCAGCCGATGCAGCGGCCGGGTGATCGCCTTCAACAGGAAGAACCCGGCCAGCACCGCCAACAGCACCGCGCTGGCGAAGGTCAGGCCGATGCCGAGCTCGGCCGACTTGACCGCGGTGTCGATGCGGTCGCCGGACTCCACCGCCTCGTTGTAGTTGTACTGGATGATGCCGGTGATGGCGTCGACGGACTTGCCGAAGATCGGTTCGGCGCGCGTGCGTATCGCCTCCTGCAGCGCCGCCGAGCCGGCTTCGCCGGCCTGGGCCAGCTCCGGCTGCAGGGCGAACAGCGAGGCGCTGAAACCGGCCAGAGTGTCGATGTTGTGGCGGTCCTCGGCGAGAGTGGCGGTGGCGCGGTAACGGGCCAACGCCTGCTCGAACGCGGCCCGGCGAGCGCGCAGACGCTCTTGCGCGCGCGCGCGCTGGGCGGCATCGGCCGACGCCAGCCCGTTGAGCGCGGTGTAGTAGGCATGCCATTCGGTTTCCATCTGCCCGGCGGCGTACAGCCCGGGAATGGAATCCTCGCGCATCCGGTTCTCTTCGGCCTGGATGTGGAACAGCCGCTGCAGGGCGATGCCGCCCATCACCACCATCGCCACGATGATCACGGCGAAGCTCAGGATGATCCGCTGCCGAATCGTGATGTTATTCATGACCGATCCCCGCATATGCCATGAAGCATTACCTGCCTGGGCAATGATTATCGCGACCGCCTGTCGCGGACGAAGCCCAGTGTAGGCATGCGCCTGCGCCCTGCCCACCGCTTCCGTCCGACCCGGCTCCGTTCAATGTAGCTGACGGCACCGGCGAGCGTCGCTCGCAGCGCCCCCGGGTTATAGCGCTCCCGCGCCCGTGCCGCCGTGAAAAGCCGACGCCGTCTCACTCTGCGCCCGTCCGGCGGCGACGCCCGAACCGTTCCGCGTCGGGCCCCGATCATACTGATACGGTCGCACCGATCCGGTCGTACCGATCCAGTCCTACTGATCCGACCGCGGCCCCGATCGGTGGCCCCGATCGGCCGGTCGCGACGATCGGGACAGCGATCCCAAGACGCGCGTACGGCGGACGGTGCGGCGGCAAAGCCGGATCGGTGCGTCCGGCCGTTCTATTACCGCCGCCTCAGTCCATTTCGGCCGCGGCTTCGCGGCCCTGCTGGCGGATCAGGGCTTCTTCGCGGGCGTCGTTGATCGCGTGGCGGACGCTGTCGAGGTCGACCGCGGACTCGTCGTGCGCGAACACGCCGGTCAGTTCGCTGTCCGGACGCAGCTCGCCGGCCTCGAACAGCGCCCACATTTCCTCGGCGTACCACGTGTCCAGCAGTTCCGGCGCCCAGGCGCCGAGGCTGGCGGTGAGGTTGTTGACGTCGCGCAGCAGCATCTTGCGCGCGGCGTTGTTGCCGGCGGCGCTGACCACCTGCGGGAAATCGATGATGACCGGACCGTCCGGGGCGACCAGCACGTTGTACTCGGACAAGTCGCCGTGGATCAGGCCGACGCAGAGCATCTTGACCACCTGCCGCACCAGGAAACGGTGGAAACCGCGGGCCTGATCCGGCGCGAGCTCGACCTCGCCCAGGCGCGGCGCGGAATGGCCGTCGGCGTCGGTGACCAGTTCCATCACCAGTACCCCGTGGTAATAACCGTACGGTTCGGGCACGCGCACGCCGGCATCGCGCAACTGGTACAGCGCCTCGACTTCGGTGTTCTTCCAGGCGGTTTCCTGCTGCTTGCGCCCGTACTTGGTGGCCTTGCCGATCGCGCGCGCCTCGCGGCTGCCGCGTACCTTGCGCCCTTCCTGGTACTGCACGCGCTGCTGGAAGCTGCGTTGCGCCATGTCCTTGTAGACCTTGGCGCAGCGCACCTCGTCGCCGGTACGTACCACGTAGACCGCGGCCTCCTTGCCGCTCTTGAGCGGGCGCATGACCTCGTCGATCACGCCGTCGTCGATCAGCGCCTGCAATCCGGGTGGAGTCTTCATGTAGTCCTGTGGGGGAAACGGCGCCGGCTGAGGGGGAATCCCGGCGTAACAGGCGTATATCTTTACACTTGGCGACCCCAGTATCGAATTCCGTCATGTCCGAACCCGTCCGCCTCGACAAACGCCTCGCCGAACAACTGCCCTGTTCGCGCACGGACGCCCAGCAGTACATCGAGGGCGGCTGGGTGTCGGTGGACGGCGAAATCGTCGAGGAACCGCAGACTCTGGTCACGACCCAGGCCGTCGAACTGGCCGCGGACGCCCGCCTGGAACCGATCGAGCCGGCGACGATGCTGCTGCACAAACCGGCCGGCCTGGGGCTCGAGGACACCGCCGGCCTGGTCGTCCCGGCCACCCGCGCGCCCGGCGACCTGTCCGAGGTCCGCCTGCTCAAGCGCCACTTCCACCGCCTGACCCCGCTGGTGCCGCTCGACCGCGAGGCCAGCGGACTGGTGGTGCTGACCCAGGACGGCCGCGTCTGGCGCCGCCTGACCGAAGACTACGCCCAGCTCGAACAGGAATTCGTCGTGGAAGTGTCCGGCGACCTGTTGCCCTACGGCATGCAGAAGCTCGGCCACGGCCTGAGCTACCAGGGCCGCGCGCTGCGCCCGTGCAAGGTCAGCTGGCAGAACGAAACCCGCCTGCGCTTCGCGATCAAGGACGTGCAGCCCGGGCAGTTGCGCGACATGTGCCGCCAGGTCGGGTTCGAGGTGGTCTCGATCCGCCGCCTGCGCATCGGCCGCATCTCGCTGAGCAAGATGCCGGTCGGCGAATGGCGCTACCTGCCGGTCGGCGAACGGTTCTGAGCGCCGGCCGCGGTCGAGCGCGGAGCTGCGAGGCCGCTCGGCCGATCCCGATCATCCCGCGCGCCCCTTGTAATTCGCCCTCTTTGCAGAAGGGAGCTGGCGCCTGTGTCGTCCGGCGAGGCGATGTTGCGGCCGCGCCGGGGATTTGCAGGCAGGTCCGATTTCAATTCAACGCGCTGTTCCCGCGCAATCGCGCGACCACCAGGTCGACGAGGGTGCGGACCTTCGCCGAGGCATAGCGGCCTTCGCGGTGCAGCACGTGCACGGGCAGGGACGCGGATTCGTACTCGCCCAGGACGATCTGCAACTGGCCGGCGGCGAGGTGCGGCGCGATCTGGTAGGACAACAGGCGGGTGATGCCGAAACCCTGCACCGCCGCTTCGATCGCCGCGTCGTTGGTGGTCACGCTCAGGCGAGGGTGCACCCGCACCGACTGCGCCTTGCGGCCGTCGCCGAATTTCCATTCGGTCGTGGGGTTGATGCCGAGCGCGGAGACGATGTCGTGCTGGGCCAGGTCCGCCGGCGTCTTCGGCAATCCATGCCGGCGCAGATACTCCGGCGAGGCGCAGAGCAGCCTGCGCACCCGGGCCACGCGGATCGCCTGCATGTTCGAATCGGGCAGCTCGCCGATGCGCACGCCGACGTCGAGCCCCTCTTCGATCAGGTTCGCCACCCGGTCGAGAAACAGCGCCGACACCTGGGTCCCGGGATAGCGCTGCAGGTAATCGACGACGATCGGCAACACGAACAGCCTGCCGAACTGCACCGGCGCGGTCACCGCCAAGTGTCCGCGCGGCTCGGCGTTGATGCCGGCCGCGGCTTCGTCGGCTTCGTCGATCTCGGCCAGGATCCGCCGCGCATCCTCGAGATAGCGCTGCCCGGCTTCGGTGGCGCGGACGAAGCGGGTGGTGCGGTCGAGCAGCTTCACCGCCAGGCGTTCTTCCAGGCCGGCGATGGCCCGCGTCACCGCCGGCGGCGACAGCCGCAGCTTGCGCGCGGCGCGGGCGAAGCTCTCCTCTTCGGCGACCGCGACGAAGACCGTCATCAGATGCAGTCGGTCCATCCGGATTATTCCTTCCAACGCAATAATGAATTTTGCGACGCGGTGATTCTTATGGCAAGCGAAATGGAAGACAGTGACGCCACGCCGAAGCCACACGCCCAACGACGCCGGCCTCGGCCCCGTCCCCTTCCCTCCGGAGCTTTCCCATGAGCCGCATCGCCGTCATCGACCGCCACACCGCCGACACCGAACAACAGCAGCTGCTGGACGCGATCCAGCGCGAGCTCGGCTCGGTGCCGAACTTCCTCAAGGTCTTCGCCAATTCGCCGGCTGCCCTGCGCGCCTTCCTCGGCCTGCACGGCATCGCCAAGGAAGGCAGCCTGGACCTGCAGACCCGCGAGCGCATCGCCCTGGCCCTGGCCCAGCAGAACGCCTGCGAGTACTGCCTGTCCGCGCATACCGCCCTGGGCCGCAACGCCGGCTTGAACGGCGACGAGATCGCCGCCAACCGCGCCGGCGGCAGCCAGGACGCCAAGGCCGCGATCGCGGTGAAGTTCGCCCGCTCCCTGGTCGAACACCAGGGCGAGGTCACCAGCGCCGAGATCGCCGAGGTGCGCGAGGCCGGCTTCAGCGACGCCAACATCGTCGAGATCATCACCCACGTCGGCATGAACCTGCTGACCAACATCCTCGGCAAGGCCAGCCGCGTCGAGATCGATTTCCCGAAAGTGACCCTGGCCCAGGCGGCCTGAGTCGCCAAGACGATCGCTTCCCGAACCCAGTCCGGCGGCGCGACGACGCCGCCGGCCGGAGCACCGCATGAGCCGCGCATTCGCCGATATCGCTTTCACCCCCAGCGTCAAAGAGGCGCAACAACGCCACGGCAGCCGCGAGGCCAACCGCGCCTTCGAACTGGCCGAGGACGCGCGCGACTCGATCGGCGAGCGCGAGGCCGAATTCATCGCCGAACGCGACAGCTTCTATCAGGCGACCGTGTCCGAATCGGGCTGGCCCTATGTGCAGCACCGCGGCGGCCCGGCTGGTTTCCTCAAGGTGCTCGATGCGAAAACGATTGGCTTTGCCGATTTCCGCGGCAATCGCCAATACCTCAGCGTCGGCAATCTCGGCGCCGACGGGCGCATTTCGCTGATCCTGATGGACTACCCGAACCGGCGCCGCCTGAAGATATGGGGCCGCGCGCGCATCGTCCACGAAGGCGAGGACGCCGCTGTGATCGCGCGCCTGGAAGTGCCCGAGTACCGCGCCCGGGTCGAACGCGGCATCGTCATCGAGGTCGAGGCCTGCGACTGGAACTGCCCGCAACACATCACTCCCCGCTACACCGAGGCGGAGATCGAACGCATCGCGCCGAAACGGACGCCGCCGGCCGAGGACACCCCGCGCGCGGCCGACACCGAAGCCGCGGTCTGGGGCGAGGGCCCGCTGGAACTGGTGGTCGCCGGTGTCCGCCAGCTCACCGCGCGGGTCAGAGCCTACGAACTGCGCCATCCTCAAGGCGAGGCCTTGCCGGCGGTCGCCGCCGGCGCGCATCTGCGCGTGCCGGTGCGGCTGGGCGGCAAGATCGAACTGCGCCACTACTCGATCAGCTCGGACCCGGCGCGACGCGACGCCTATGAAATCGCGGTGCTGCGCGAGGAGTCCGGACGCGGCGCCTCGAAGGCCGTGCATGCGGGGTTCGAGCTGGGGCTGCGCCTGCGTTGCGAACTGCCGCGCAACGATTTCGCGCTGGGCGAAGACACGCGTCCGGCGATCCTGATCGCCGGCGGCATCGGCATCACCCCGATCAAGGCCATGGCGCACACGCTGGCGCGGCGCGGACAGCCGTTCCAGATCCACTATGCCGGCCGCGGCCTGCGCGAACTGCCGTTCCTGCAGGCCCTGCAGACGCAGTTCGGCGAACGGCTCAGCCTGTATCCGGCCGATCAGGGCGTGCGCCTGGACCTACGCCGGCTGTTGTCGAACCTGGCGACGGATGCGCAGATCTATGCCTGCGGCCCCGCTCGTCTGATCGATGAGCTCAACATCGTCGCGGCGACCCTGGGGATCGGCGAGCAGGTCCGGATCGAACGCTTCGATGCGGCCGCCCGGCCCGACGACCGCGCCATCGAAGTCGAGTTGCGCCGTTCCGAGCGGCGGATCCGCGTCGCCGGCACGCAAACGATCCTGGACGCGCTGCTGTCGGCGGGGGTGAACGCGCCATCGGATTGCAGGGCGGGCAATTGCGGCACCTGCGCGGTCAAGGTACTCGACGGCGTACCCGACCATCGCGACAACGCCCTCAGCGCCGCCGAGAAGGAGCGCGCCGCCTTGATGTGCATTTGCGTGTCGCGGGCGCATTCCGAACATCTGGCGCTGGATCTCTAGCGTCGCCGCACCCAGCTTCGTTTCGATCCGCCGGCCCCCGCGACCGCAGCGATCCCCTACTCGCCCGAGAACCGTCATGCCTCGATTGCCCGCAACCCTGTTAAGCGCAGCCCTCGCCAGCGCCGTACTTCTGTCCTTCCCGCTCTCGGCCGAGGCTGCCGCCATCGCGGCGACTCTGCCGTCCACTGCCGAACGCCCCATGACCACCCATCACCGTATCGCCGTCGACGGCACCGAACTGTTCTATCGCGAGGCCGGCCCCAAGGACGCGCCGGTCGTCGTGCTGCTGCACGGCCTGCCGAGTTCCTCGCACATGTTCCGCGAGCTGATGCCGCTGCTCGCCGACCGTTATCGGGTCATCGCGCCCGACTACCCCGGCTTCGGCGCCAGCGCCACGCCCTCGCCGGCCGAGTACGACTACAGCTTCGACCGGCTCGCGCAGAGCGTCGACCGATTGCTGCAGGCACTCAAGGTCGAGCGCTACAGCCTCTACCTCTTCGACTACGGTGCGCCGGTCGGCTTTCGCTTGGCCGTCGAATACCCGGAACGCATCCAGACGCTGATCGTGCAGAACGGCAATGCCTACGACGAAGGCATGGGCGCCTTGTGGGACCCGTTGCGCGCTTATTGGAGGGAGCCGACCCCGCAACGCTCGAGCTTGCTCGCGGACAAGCTGCTGAGTCTGGCCTCGACGAAATGGCATTACCTCGAAGGCGTGCGCGACCCGTCGGCGATCGCGCCGGAAAACTGGCTGCTCGACCAGGCCTTGCTCGACCGGCCCGGCGTGCAGGAGATACAGCTGCGCCTGCTCTACGACTACGGCTCCAATCCCGGCAAGTACCCGCAATGGCAGGCCTATTTCCGCGAGCGCCAGCCGCCGATGCTGGTGCTCTGGGGCAAGAACGATCCGATCTTCCTCAGCGCCGGCGCCCACGCCTACCAGCGCGACCTGCCGAAGGCCGAGGTGCATCTGTTCGACACCGGCCACTTCGCGCTCGAAGAAGACGCCCAATCGATCGCCCTGCGCATCCGCAGCTTCCTGGGCCGCCATCTGGGCGAGTCGCAGGCCACCCACTGACGGACATCAGACCAGCGCCGCTGCGGTGTCCGCGGCGGCGCTGGCTTGACGACTGCGCCGCCGACCCGTGCGAGTCGCCGGATCGCGAACGAAAGCTCAGCCCTTGGGCAACAGCAGCTTGCAGCTGCGGATCGTGGCCTGCGCCGCGGCGACGTCGTCGATGCGCCGGTAGTGATAACCGCCCTTCAACGCGCCCATCAGGATTTCCTTCTCGATGTAGGCCACCTCGCCGGCCGCCACCTCGAAGCTCAAGGGGTCCTTGCACTTGCCGTCGCCGCCGAGCACGTGCCGGCCCGGTTCGACCACCAGGCGATAGAAACAGAAACCGCGGGTCTGACCGATCAGATCGCCGTCCAGGACCACGTCCATGCCGACCAGGACCGCGACGAACTGCTTGCGGTAGAGATAGATCACGCCCTGGCCGGGCTCGGGCTGGAAGTTCAGGGCCGCCGCGGTCTGCGCCGGCGTCGCCTTGCGGGTGGCTTGGTTCTTGAACGCGAACAGCCAGACCAGGTAGGCGCCGAAACCGACGACGAGCAGGCCGATCAGCCAGCTGAAGACGCTAGACCCGCTCGCCATCGAGGCCATGATCCGGCCCACGATGGCGCCGACGATGATCAACGGAAGGATTTTGAGAAAACTTGCACGACCCTGTGCCATGACGATCCTGAAACTCGAGAGGGCCGCCAGGATAGCCAATCGCCGCGGGCGCGGCAGGCACGCGATCGGGCGATTGCCGGCGGATGCGCGCACGCCCGTGCGGATCGGCTACGGCGCCGGCGCGACCCGCTACGACGAGACCAGCGCATCGAGTTCGGCGGCGGTCTCCGCAGCGACCGCCAGCGGCACGCCCCAGTAGTCGAAGATTCCGCCGTCGCGGCGGTTTTGCCCGCAGGTCACGAACACGCCGGTGCCGAACTTGCGCTTGAGCCGCGAGGCCAGCCAGCCGACGAAGCCGCTGTTGTCGATGCGGTCGGGGAAATGGAAACGGAACACGGCGAACAGATCTTCGCCTGCGTCCTCGCAAGGCACCAGTTGGCTCCAGACCGCGTCGTCGCGGACCAGGGCCAGAGCATCGGCGCGCACCGCGGCGGGGAAATCCGCCAAAGGGAATTCGAGAAAGGCATAGGAGCCCGAATACGCCAGCAGGCGCGCCTGCTTGGTCACCGCCAGTAAGCGCGCATCGGTCTGTTCGATCGTTTCCTGCGAGATGTCTACCACTGCAACCTCCGGCGGCCGCCGCCGGCCTGTCGATGGATGGGTACGCTCCCTAGTTTCGGGGTGAGCCCTTTACGCCGCGATGCCGCTTCGACGCGGCTCACTCCAGCCAACGCCGAATGCGCTCGTATACCCGCGGGTCGCCGAGCAGATCGAGATGATGCAGGCCGTGGCCGACCCATTGCCGCGCCTTGGGCAGGCGCAGATCGAAGGCCGGATCGGCATGCTGCCCCAGCGCGCTGGCGATCGGGACGAGGCCGTCGCCGTCCGGCATGGAACGATCCCGGCCTTTCGCTGCAGCGCGCTGCTCGGTCGACACCGCCACCGCATAACTGCGCACCTGCGCCGGCAGCGGCACCGGTGTACGCGTGTCTTGGCGGCCGTCGCCGGCGTGCCCGGGCTTGCGCCAGTCCGAATCGAGCAGGTTGCCGTGGCGCAGGTCTTGGATGCCGGCGCTGCGGATCTTGCCCAGGCGCGCGAACGGCGCAGTGTAGGGACTGCGGCCGATCAACATGTCGAACCAGCTGCCGGCGCGTTCGAGCGGCGCGCCGTGGTGCGGCGTGCCGAGGAAGACCAGGCTGTCTAGACGCGCCAGCCAGCCTTGTCCCGAGCCTGCGGCGGCGTGGCAGGCGCTGCGCGCGACCAGGCCGCCCATGCTGTGGCCGACGATGGCGAAGCGTTCCACCGGCACCGGCCACTCGCGCAGCAGCCGCTCCAAGCGCGCGGCGAACTCGCGGCCGTTGCTGGAGATATGGCGGCCGCTGTTGTAGTGCAGATACACCGGCGTCCAGCCGGCATCGCGCGCCAGCGCGGCGCCGTGATCGTGCCCGTTCCACTGCCATTGCAGATCGTTCATGCACAACCCGTGCACCATCACCAACAGCTTGCCGGTGGCTTGCGGACACGCCGCGGCCAAGGCCTTGCGACCCAGTCGCAAGGGCTTGCCGTCGCGGCGCAGGCGCATGCGGATCGCCAGCGGATTGGCGGTCGCGGCCAGGTGGTCGCCGAGCACGCCGTTGAGCGCGGACACCACGCCGTCGCGCTGCGGCGGGGACTCGATCCGGTCCAGCAACGGCGCGAATTGCGCCAACGCCAGGTCGAGCCCGTCGCCGACGAAGCGCGCGATGCCGCGCACGCTGCGATAGACCAGTCCGCTGATGCCGCGAGTGGGGTTCAGCACCGGTGCGCCGAGCGGGCCCGGCAGAGCGACGATGGTGGCGTGGACGGATTCGACCAGATCGACCACGCCGGTGATCGCATCGACGGTCAGGCGGCCGATGCCGCGCAGATCTGCGCCGGGGCCGCGGCCGGCGTCGGCCGGGGACGAACGTTGCGGCATGGCATCCACGCGGAGCGACGGGGCTCCAGCCTAGCGCAGGTCGGCGCCGCGGTTGGAGTTCTGGCGTACTGTGGCGCTGCGAAAGCGCATGGCGCGCGACGGCAGGCCCGTCGCCGGCGCCGAACCGGAGACTTGCGATGACCGATACGATTTTCGAAGGCGGCTGTCTGTGCGGCGCGATCCGCTACCGCGCGACCGCGGCGCCGTTGCGTGGGGTGATCTGCCACTGCGGCCTGTGCCGTCGCCATTCCGGCGCGCCGGCGCTGGCCTTCGTGCATTTTCCGGCCGGGGCCTTCGCCTGGCTCGCCTCGCCGCCGGCGTGGTACCGCTCTTCCGACTACGCCGAACGCGGCTTCTGCGCGAACTGCGGCAGCACCCTCGGCATGCGCGAGAGCGTGTTGGCCGATCGGGTGCAGGTCTGCATCGGCAGCCTCGACCAGCCCGAGCGCGTGCGCATCGACGACCACGTCTGGACCGGTTCGCAACTGCCCTGGTTCGAGGTCGACGACGCACTGCCGCGCTTCGAGCGCAGCAGCTCGGCGGTGCCGTCGAAGGCCTAGGCTGGTTCGAAAACCGGCTTCGACCACCGGGCCCGGAAGCGGACTGATGAACCGGCTCGGCGAAGCGGGCCGCTGAAGGCCGTGCACGGCCGCTCCCGGCCGGATTCAATCAACGAGGTCGGTCACAGGTTGCGGAACAGCGAACCGATCAACAGCAGGACGAAGCCCAGCGCCACCAGCCAGAACGCGACGCCGGCGAGGAAGGGCAGATAGCCCAGGCGCGCGGCGATGCCGGCGCCGCCGGCCAGCAGGGAAAGGAAGAAGATGGGGAAACTGGGCGGGGTCGGACGCATGAACAACCTCGGTGACGGGAGACGGTTGCAGGTGCGTGCACGGCTTGCGCCTGGGTTGGCGCTAGGTGCGGGCCAGACTGGCGATGAGGGCGGCGATCACCGCCAGGATCGAGGCGACCGTCAGGGCGGCCACCAGCGAGGCCGACGGCCCGTGCTCGCGTTCGCGCTCGTCGTGCGTAACTTGCCTGTCCGGTTTACCGCTCATGTTTACCGCTCATGCCGCTGGCTCCTGCCATGCCGATACCTGCATGAGTGAATGCACACGAATCGTGCCAACGCCGAAGCCGCGCGAGAGCCCGCAACGGCGCGCACCGCGATACAAAGCACACTAGTCGGCGCAGGCGGAAAACTGCTTATCACGTCACATTTTGCCCTGCGCCGTCCGCCTTCACCGACACTGTCGCAGTCGCTCGTCGCTGAGGCTCAGCGCGATTGGGCATATCCACATAACTGCGGCGGCCGGTCCCCACCGCGGGGCCGCCTTACAATGCCGACCGCCTCACGCTTTGCCGGGTGATAGTGTGGCGGTCCGACGCCCGGCCTCGGAGTGGCGCCGTGCCGCGCCGCACGGCCTCGCCTCTCCCGCACAGCCACGCCCACGACGGTCCATGATCCAATTCCAGCAGGTCCATAAATCGTTCCGCGCCGGCGGTCACGAGGTGCCGGCCTTGTTGCCGCTCGATCTCGACATCGTCGAAGGCGAAGTATTCGGCATCATCGGCCACTCCGGCGCCGGCAAATCCACCCTGATCCGGCTGATCAACGGCCTCGAACGTCCCAGCGGCGGCCGGGTGCTGGTCGACGGCGAAGACGCCAGCGCGCTCGACGGCGCCGGCCTGCGCGCGCTGCGCCAGCGCATCGGCATGATCTTCCAGCACTTCAACCTGCTGTCCTCGCGCACGGTCGCGGCCAACGTCGCCTTTCCGCTGGAACTGGCCGGCACGCCGCGCACCGAGATCGCCGCCCGCGTCGCCGAGCTGCTCGCCCGGGTCGGCCTGAGCGCGCACGCCGGCAAATACCCGGCGCAGTTGTCGGGCGGACAGAAGCAGCGGGTCGGCATCGCCCGCGCTCTGGCCTGCCGGCCGCGCATCCTGCTGTGCGACGAGGCCACCAGCGCGCTCGACCCGCAGACCACCGCCTCGGTGCTGGCGCTGTTGGCCGAGATCAACCGCGAGCTCGGCCTGACCATCGTGCTGATCACCCACGAGATGGAAGTGATCCGCCGCGTCTGCGACCGCGTCGCCGTGCTCGACGCCGGCCGCCTGGTCGAAAGCGGTCCGGTCGCCGAGGTGTTCCTGCACCCGCGCCATCCGACCACGCGCCGCTTCGTCTCCGAGGCCGAGCACGTCGACGAAGGCGGCCTGCACCGCGATTTCGCTGCGGTGTCCGGGCGCCTGCTGCGGCTGACCTTCATCGGCGAGCACACCTACGAGCCCCTGCTCGGCCGGGTCGCGCGCGAGACCGGCGTCGACTACAACATCCTGGCCGGCCGCATCGACCGGATCAAGGAGACGCCCTACGGCCAGCTCACCATCGCCCTGGTCGGCGGCGACAGCGAGGCCGCCGTGGCCGCACTCGGCCAGGCCGGCGTGCACGTCGAGGAGATCGCGCGATGAGCCCGAACCCAGGCTGGTTCCAACACCTCGACGCCGGCAAGTGGGCCGAGATCGGCCAGGCCACGCTCGATACCTTGCTGATGCTGGCCGGCGCGCTGCCGCTGACCCTGCTGATCGGGCTGCCGCTCGGCATCGCCCTGTTCCTGACCGGCCCGCGCCAGTTGCGCGCGCAGCCGCGTCTGTACGGCGTGCTGTCGCTGCTCATCAACATCCTGCGCTCGGTGCCCTTCATCATCCTGATGATCGTGATGATTCCGCTGACCCTCGCCGCGATGGGCACCTCGCTCGGCGTGCGCGGCGCGATCCTGCCGCTGGTGGTCGGCGCGGCGCCGTTCTACGCGCGATTGGTGGAAACCTCGCTGCGCGAAGTCGACCGCGGCATCATCGAGGCCTGCCAGGCGATGGGCGCGACGACCCGGCAGATCGTGCTGCGCGCGCTGCTGCCCGAGGCCCTGCCCGGCCTGATCGCCGGCGCCACCGTGACCACCGTGGCCCTCATCGGCTATACCGCGATGGGCGGCGCGATCGGCTCCGGCGGCCTCGGCGACCTCGCCTACCGCGACGGCTATCTGCGCTCGCACACCGACGTGGCGGTGGTGACGGTGCTGCTGTTGCTGCTGTTGGTGCAGGCGCTGCAGACGCTCGGCGACAAACTCGTGGCGCGCTTCAGCCGACGCTGAGCCGCCGCTCCAAGCTATCGAACGATCGAGGACGCAAGATGAAGAAGCTGATCGCCATCCTGGCATTGACGGTCGCCGGCCTGAGCGCCTGCGGCGGCGACCCCGCATCGCAAAAGCTCACCGTCGCCGCCACCGCGGTGCCGCATGCGGAAATCCTCGAAGTGGTGAAGCCCTTGCTGGCCAGGCAGGGCGTCGAACTCGACGTGCGCGTGTTCAACGACTACGTGCAGCCCAACGACCAGGTCGCGCAGAAGCTGCTCGACGTCAGCTATTTCGAGACCGAGCCTTATCTGGATGCCTACAACCGCAGCCGCGGCACGAAACTGACCACCATCGTCGGCGTGCACATCGAGCCGTTCGGCGCCTACTCGCGCAAGTTCAAATCGCTCGACGCGCTGCCTCAGGGCGCCGACGTGGTCATCCCGAACGACCCCAGCAACAACAGCCGCGCGCTGATCCTGCTGCACAAGTCCGGGGTGATCCAGCTGCGCGACCCGAGCGACGCGCTGGCGACCCTGCGCGACATCACCGCCAACCCCAAGCAGCTCAAGTTCCGCGAACTCGACGCGGCGATGCTGCCGCGCATCCTCGACCAGGTCGACCTGGCCCTGATCAACACCAACTACGCGCTCGACGCCGGCCTCGACCCGACCAGGGACGCGCTCGCCATCGAAGGCCGCGACTCGCCCTACGTCAACTTCCTGGTCGGCCGCCCGGACAATCTCGCCGACCCGCGGGTCAAGAAACTCGCGGCGGCGTTGACCGGCCCGGAGGTCAAGGCCTTCATCGAGAAGAAGTACCGCGGCGCGGTGTTGCCGGCGTTCTGATGCCGCACCAGTCGCCTCGTCCGCGAGGCGAGCTTCGCGCCCGTATCTGGGTGCCGGCGTGCGCAATGCGGCCGGCGCAGGCGCCGAAGCCTCCTGCGAACCGCGTCATCGGTTCGCGATTCCGATTTACCCGCAGCTCCTCCGCGCAGCGTGCGCGGATGCCGCCGCGCTGCGCCGGCAGGACTCGTGGATCCGGCCGCGCCCGGCCGGCGATGGCGACAGGACGACTCGGCGCTACGCCGCGTCCCCTCCTGGCCTGACCTGGCCTCTCCCCTTGCCGATACCGGCCGGATCCTCGGCGCACCGCCCGTCAGCGGCCGTTCCCGAAACTGGGCCTGCGGTTTCACAAGCGATGAGATCGCCGCCCGAATCGAGATTGACCGCGCTCGCAGCCGGCCCGTATAGCTGGCGCGCGGGCCGCAGGACTCGGACGCTGCCGTCGAACGCCCCGGCTTGCCACAGGGAAACTCGCAAGTCACATCACAACGAGGGAATGTATGAAGAAGACGATCGAGATGTTCATCATCAAATCGCGTCCGGTGCTGATCGACGCCAGCAAGGCGATCGCCGCCCAGGACATCAAGCCGGTGCTGACGCCTCAGGAGAAGGAACTCCTGGAGAAACTGGCCAAGTAAACCGCGCGCTCGTGCATCGATCGTCGAAGCCGCCCGGATTCTCCGCCGCCGACGGCGAACGCCCGCACGCCCCCGCGACGCCGCACGCCGGCCGCCGCATCCACACCGCGACACCACCTCGAGGGATCGTATGAAGAAGCTCATCGGAACGACCATCGTCAAATCCGTACCCTACCTGCTGCTGGCGAACAGGATCGAGCAGGACAAGGACCTCAAGCCGGCGCCTACACCGGAAGAAAAGGCCATCCTCGACAGGCTGGCGAAGTAAACGCTCGCCCGTCCGATCAACCGGCGGCACGGCCCCAAGGCCGTGCCGCTGACTGCCGGTTCACCCGCAAGGAGCGCACGCATGATCCCGCTGGAGCGAGAACGCTCGCTGGCCGAAGCCGAACGCATCGCCCGGGCGTTCGTCGATCGACAAGGCTGGCGCATACGCACCCAAGCCCACGGCGACGGCCTGCAATCGACCGTGTGCACCCTGCACGACGGCGACGACGAGGTCATCGCCAGCGGCTTCGGCAAGGGCGATGGCGAGGCGGCTCGCGTCGGCGCCCTCTACGAGGCCATCGAACACCTGTACACCAACGAGCCGCCGGCAGGCGAACCGATCGCCTTCGTCCGTTCGCTCGAACTGCACCGGCACCCGCGCTACGCCGGGCTGCCGTTCCTGTCGGCCTTCGAACAGCACCCGCAACAACGTCTGGCCTGCCGCACCTATCGCACCTTCGCCGGCGGCGACGATCAAGTGCCGGTGCCCCTGTTCCTGACTTATCCGAACTACCTGGACAAACTGCCGGCCCAGGACGACTTCGATTACTCCAGCGTCATCCGCTACGGCTCAAACAGCGGCATCGCGATCGGCGCCAGCCTCGAAGAAGCCGCAGTCCACGCCATCGGCGAATTGGTCGAGCGCGATTCCTGGTCCTTGTTCCTGATCGCGCATTATCTCGGCGAACCGGCCAGCCTCGGCCTGGTCGTCGACCCGCATTCCTTGCCGGCGCAGGTCGCCGCGATCCACCAGACCGCCAGCCGCCAGCTCGGCCGCGGCATCGTCCTGATCGACGTCACCAGCGACCTGGGCTTCCCCGCCTTCATCGCCACCACCGACCGGATTCTCCCCGGCGAGGTGGTGTACCCAAGCGGCTTCGGCGCCTCGCTGTACGCCGCGCACGCCGCCATCCGCGCCTTGACCGAACTGGTGCAATGCGTCGGCATCCGCGACCAGTTGCCGAGCATGCACGAGTACAGCCGCCTCGCCCTGGACGCCTTGTCCGAATATCCCAAGCTCAGGGATTGCGCCTACTTCCAGGTCGCGGCCGACCGGCTCGACACCGTCGAATGGTCGTATCCCGCGCGCGAGCCGCAGCCGCCCGCGAAGTTGCTGCGCGAAATGCTGGCCCGGCTGCGCGACCACGGCATCCAGATCTACCACGCGATCAACCATCGCCAGGGCGACGAGTTCTGCGTGGTGAGCTGCGTGTCGTTCGAACTGGAGCGCTTTCTCCTGGTCGCCTCGGGCATCGCCATGGCGCCCGGCAAGCGCGGCATGGACCTGCTGGCCGGACGGCTGCAGGCGCCGGCGCTGGCGCGCGCCGGCTAGGCGCGCAGCAGGAAGCCGAGCACCGCGCCGATGAACTCGTCCGGGTATTCGACGTTCGACAGGTGCACCGCCGGCAGCACCAGCAGGCTCGCGCCGGGCACGCGCGCGGCGATCTCCTCGCCATGGCTGGCCAGGGTTACCGTGTCGTAGCGGCCGGCGATCACCAGGGTCGGACGCGACACTGCGGCCAGGGCTTCGCGCAGGTCGAGGTCGCGCACCGCGGCATAGTTGCCGGCCAGGCCGCGCGGGTCGGTGGACAGCAACATGCCGCGGAAGGCCTGGATCTGCGGCCCGTCCGCCTCGCGCATCGCTGCCGGGAACCAGTTGCCGAGGAACATCTCGGCGGTGTCGGCCATGTCCTCGACGCCGAGCACCGAGGCGATCCGCTCCGCCCATTGTTCGGCCGGGCCGAGGTAAGCCGAGGTATTGCTCAGGACCAGGCGATCGATGCGTTCGCCGGCATGCACGCCGAGCCACTGCCCGACCATGCCGCCGAGCGACAGGCCGAGAAAGTGCGCGCGTTGGACGCGCAGGGCGTCGAGCAGTTCGATCACGTCGCGGCCGAGCCGCTCCAGCGTGTACTCGCCCGGCGGAGCGTCGGAAGCGCCGTGGCCGCGGGCGTCGTAACGCAGTACGTGGAAATGCCGCGCCAGCTCCGGCACCTGCGCGTCCCACATGTGCAGGTCGGTGCCGATCGAGTTGGACAGCACCAGCCAAGGCCGGTCGGCATCGCCATCGAGCCGGTAGGCGATGCGTGCGCCATCGCTGGCGGTGAGGTAGGACAGTGGGTTCATGGCGTTGCTCCGTTCGGGACAGGTCGCTTGGGAGCGCGGAGGGCCTTGATTCGGCCGGCCCGGCTCTTGCAACGGCGCAGGCCGTGGAGCGAATCCTAGTTGCGGCCGATCGCGGCGGATATTACAAAGTACCCACAGTCTTTGTAGCTATCTCCGACATGAGCGCCTTCACCCTGCACGACCTGCAATGCTTCGATGCGGTGATCCGCGCCGGCGGTTTCCAGGCCGCGGCGGCGAGCCTGCATCGCTCGCATCCGGCGGTGTTCGCCGCGGTCGCCAAGCTCGAGCGCCAGCTCGGTTTCGATCTGCTCGACCGCAGCGGTTATCGGGTGCGCCCGACCGACGCGGGCCGCTCCTTTCACCGCCGCGCCCAGGCCCTGCTGCGCGAGATGGAGGCGCTGCGCACTCACGCCGCGCAACTGGCCATGGGCGAGGAAAGCGAACTGCGGGTGGTGATCGGCGATCTCTGCCCCAGGCCGCAGATGCTGGCCTTGCTGGGCCGCTTCTTCGCCGACTGTCCCGGCACCCGCCTGCACCTGCATTTCGAGGCGGTGGGCGGCCCGCTGGAGCGCCTGCTCGACGGCGACGCCGATCTGATCCTGCATCGCATCGACAAACGCGATCCGCGCATCGAATGGCTGGACCTGTGCCCGGTGCCGTTCGTGCCGGTGGTCGCCGCGGGCTTCCTGCCGTTCCCGGTCTCGCGCGCGATCCGGCCCGAGCGGATGCGCGAGTTCACCCAGTGCGTGATGCGCGACAGCGCGCGCCATTCGCCGCCGCGCGACTACTTCATGATCGAGGGCGCGCACCAGTGCACGGTCGCCGACCAGCTGATGAAGAAGGACATCATCCTGCAGGGCATGGGCTGGGGCCACGTGCCGCGCTTCCTGGTCGAACAGGAATTGCGCGAAGGTCGCCTGCACTCGATCGCCGGCCGCTACCTGCCCGGCAGCGTCGAGGAACTGGTCGCGGCGCGGCGCGGCGACCGCGCGCAAGGCCCGGTCGCGAACCGACTATGGGCGTACCTCGGCGAACAGGCGCCGCGGTTCCGCGAGGCCGTCGACGCGGCGGCCGCGCCGTCGGCGATGAAGTCGGTGAAGAAATCGACGAGAACCGTCCGCTCGGCGAACCCGCGCGGATGAGGCTCCGCTTGCGAGCGCATAACGCAAGCCGCGCGCCGATCCGTCCATCCGCCGGCGCCATGCCGGCGCAACGGCCGCCGATTCACTTCGCGTTGCATTCCTGACGCCTCCAGGGCTGGCCTGTCCGGCCGGGCGCTGGCGTTGGCTTGGTCGTAACCGGACTCGAGGCCACAGGAGTAGCCGATCATGAACACCGTGTTGCACACCGTACTTTGGATTTCTCTCGCCCTCGCCGCAGCGGCCGCAGGCTGCAGCCCGGTCGCGGCCAGCCAGGTCAGCGGCTGGTGGGGCGGCAACTGGACTTGCACCATCGACGGCCGCCCGGCGCGGATGAAATGGAGCCCGGTCGACGACAGCCAGACGAGCTGCGACGGCGACGACTGCACACGCACGTTCGGCGTGCGCTGGCAGGGGCGCTTCTCCGACAACGGCTCGCGTTGGGTGGCCTTGAACAATCCACGCCGCGGCAATAACGGCGGCCTGTTCTTCAACCATGCCGACGGCAATCGCTGGTATCTGCCCACGCCGACCGGCAACCGCAGCAAGGGATGGACGACCTGGAACGGCCAGCGCTATCCGCTGGTGTGCTGGCGCTGACGCCGCCGGGTTCCCGCGCTGCGCGCACGTCCCAGGTTACGGCGGCCGCCTGCATCCGGATTCGCGCAGGCGGCCGCCGCCGGCTTCGAGTCGTTGCGGTCGTTGCGATCGCCTTTCTGTCGTCGATTCGCACACGTCAGTCCCTCGGCGCCAGCCGGCGCTTGAAAAACGCCAGGATCTCGTCGCGCGCGGCGATGGTCGGTTGGCCGGCTTCGTCGATCAGATGCGCGGTCACCACGCTATGCGGGCCGGCCACGACGTGCTCGAAGAACGGCGCCAGGCCCTCGCGATTGGCTGCACTGTCGGGCAGCACCCGCGCGACGAAACGCTCGCCGAGCGCTTGCGCATACGCGGCGAAACGCTGCGCCCGGCAGAAGCGGTCGCCGTCGAAACGATAGGCCATCACGGTCAGGTCCTCGCGCTCCAGCCGTTGCCGCACCGCGGCCAGTTCCTCGGGCTCACTCTCCAGCCCGGCCGGATCGTCCAGCGGCAGCGACGGCTGCGCCAGCACCGGCGCCAACATCGCCGGCTCCAGCATCATGCTCAGGGCGAAGTTGCCGGTGAAGCACATGCCGATCGCGCCGATGCCGGGGCCGCCGCATTCGCCATGCGCGTAGCGCGCCAACGCACGCAGCCATCGGGTGACCGGGCTCGAACCCTGGCCGGCGAATGCGCGGAACTCGGCGCTGACGCAGGCGCGCTGGAAGGTCGCCTTGCTCTCTTCGACCCCGGGTACGGCGCCGTCACGGCCGAACAAGGACGGCATGTAGACGGTGAAGCCCGCATCGCGGACCCAACGGGCGAAACGCGCCACCTGCGGGCTGATCCCGGGCATCTCGGTCATCACGATGACCGCCGGCCCGGCGCCGGCGACGTGCACGCGCTTGCCGACGCCGTCGACGGCGATCGTGCGCGGCTCGAAATCGTCGAGCGGGTCGGGTGGAATGGAATCGGCGTGGCTGCTCGGATCGGATGGCATCGCGGTGTCTCGTGGCGGAGCGCCGCGCAGGCGGCGCGGCATCGGCTCGGCCGCATTGCAACCCGCCGCGGGCTAGACTGCGAGTGTCCGCTTGGACATGTTTCGGGCGTTTCCGGCCATGCACGATTTCACCGTCCTGATCCTGCCCGGCGCCTACGCGAGCAGCGTCGCCGTCACCCTCGATCTGCTCGGCGCCGCGGCCGCGCTCGCGCCGCGACTGAAAATGCCGCGACCGAGCTGGCGGGTGCTGTCGCCGGACGGCGGCAGCGTGCTGCTCGGCAACGGCCTGCGGGTCGACACCCGCGCGATCCCCGCGCGAACGCGCGACGATGCCTCGACCTGGGTGGTGCCGGGCCTGGGCGTGGACCAGGCTGCGCCGTTGGCCGCTCGGCTGACTCGCGCCGATGCACAGCGCGCGATCGCCGCGCTGCGCCGGCATGCCGCGCACGGCGGCCACGTCGCTGCTTCCTGCTCGGCGGTGTTCCTGCTGCAGGCGGCCGGCCTGTTGCACGGACGCCGGGTCACCACCTCGTGGTGGTTGGCGGCGCAGCTGCAACGCATCGCGCCCGATTGCAGGGTGGAGGCCGACCGCATGGTCTGCAGCGACGGCCCGGTCAGCACCGCCGGCGCCGCGTTCGCCCAATCCGACCTGATGCTGCAGTTGCTGCGCCGGCGTTTCGGCGGCGAACTGGCCGAGGTCGTCGCCAAGATGCTGTTGCTCGACGGCCGCCAGGCGCAGTCGCCGTTCGTGATTCCGTCGATGCTGGCCGGCGGCGACGAACTCATGACGTGCCTGACCCGCCGTATCGAAGCCTGCCTGCCGCACCCGCCGAGCCTGCCCGAACTCGCCGCGCAATTCGCGATGTCGCCGAGAACCCTGTCCCGGCACGTGCGCGCGGCCACCGGACGGACCGCTCTGGCCCTGATCCAGAGCGTGCGCCTGAACCGTGCCCGGCGGCTGATCGAAACCAGCCGCATGAGCATCGAACAGGTCGCCGCGCAGGTCGGCTACGCAGACGCGACCGCATTGCGGCGGCTGATGCGCAAGGCCACCGGCGCCACGCCGAGCCGGTTCCGCACGAATCAGCACCCCGCATCGCCAGGGTAGGAGCGGCGCGAGCCGCGACTGCGAAGTGCTGAAAGCCGTCGCAACGTTATCGAACCGGAAGTCGCCCGATCGCGCCCACCGTCGCCTGCGAACCCTGGCGATGCATGTCGAAGTTCGCGGTCGCGGCTCGCACCGCTCCGGCCCTTCAAAGCATTACGCGCTCACAGCCCGTCGATCAGGCGTATCGCGATGTCGGGCGAGAACTGCCCGGCCGGAATGCCCGGTGCGATGCCGCAGTTGCCGTCGGAGTCGCCCGGCACCTTGACCCACAACAGCATTTCCGCGCCGCTGCCGCTGTTCTGCGAGACCGCGCCGAGCTTGCGGCCGGGCGGGTTGCACCACTCGCCGTTGGAACCGTTGCCGTTGCGGCTGGTGTCGACTACGAACGGCTTGGCGTAGCCGAACTGGCGCTGCAGGGCGCCCGCGACCGCGGCGCCATAGCGGTTGGAATCGGCGGTGGTGTAGTAGTTGGACACGTTCAGGGCGAAGCCGCGGATACCCTTGACACCGGCCGCGTTGAGCCGCCGCGCCATTTCGTCGGCGCCGATCCACTGGGCGTTGCCGCCGTCGTGGTAAACCAGCGCATTCGGCGCGCGCAGCTTGAACTCGCTGGCGGCGTACTGCAGCAGGCCGGTGCGGACGCCGCGCTGATCGGCGGGCAGGCAGTCCAGTTGGGCCAGCGCGTCGGGTTCGACCACCACCACCGCGCGGCGGTTGCCTATGCCCGCGGCGAAACCGGAGATCCAGGCGCGATAAGCCTCGGGGCTGCCGGCGCCGCCGCCGGAGTGGCTGCCGCAATCGCGGCCGGGGATGTTGTAGGCGACCAGGACCGGCAGCTTGTCGGCGGCCTGCGCCGCACCGACGAAACTCGCCACCGCGGTGTTGATGGTGCCGCTCCAGTTGCCGAACCAGCGCGCCATCGGCTTGGTCGCGATCGCGCTGCCGATGCGCGTCGCGCGCGGATCGCCGGCGTGGTCGCGCACCCAGATCGCCGGGTTCGAATTCGGGTCGACATAAAAGCCGCTGTTCTGATTGGCCGCGCTCGCCGCACTCGGGGCCAGCGCGGCGAAGCACAGGGCGACGACACCGGCGACGAAACCGCGCGGGCGTTGCCGACGAGCCGTCGCTGCGGCCATGGGATAGCGATGCATGCGTCCTCCTGCAGATGTCCGGCGGCGCGGACTGCGCGAGCCGATGAGGCAGAAGGTGACCTGCAAGCTGTTCGAGCGCTTCCAAGCGCCTCACAGTTTCGTGCATCGATCTCGACGAAAACCGCCGCAGAGTGCGGTTCCGCCACCCAGCGCACGCTTGCCGCGCCGACTGCAGCGCGGATGTCGTGCCGCTACAGCGTCGGGCCGCTATGGCGACGGGCCGCTCACGTCGAGCCGCTAAAGCGCCGACGCGCGTGCGCAGCGGCCCAGCTCGCGGCCGAGGCCGGAGTGCGCACTCGACGCGGCGACGAGCTCGCGCAGGCTGCAAGCGTCGGCCACCACCGGCGCCAGGCAGACGTCCCAGTCCATGCTCAAGGCATGCTCGGCCTGGCTCCAGGTGCAGCCGAGGGCGGCGCTGCCCGGCACCAGGGTCCAGCCGCGCCGGTTCGCATGACCCAGGTGCTGGCTGCGCGCGGTGTCGATGCAGGCGGCCAGGGCGATGTCCTGCACCAACAGCCAGCGCGTGTGCGGCGACTGTCGCTGCCATTCCAGGCCTCGCCGCATCTGCACCGGGAACACGGCCTTGAAGCCGAACTCGGCGACCGGCCGGTCGGCCATCAACAGGTTCTGCTCGCGCCAGGCCACCAGGCCCAATTCGGCGGTCGGGCCGATGCGCTTGCCTACTTCGGTCATCAGGCCGCGCGCGGAGGAAGAGTCGTTGAGCAACGGCGCCATCACCAAGCCGAAGGCCACCCACAAGCCGGTCAGCATCGCCGCCATGCCGGCGAAGGCGCGGCGACGCCCGCTCCACAGCAGGCAGGCCAGGCCCCAGCCGCCGACCGCGGCGACGCTGGCGGCCAGCGCCGAGGACACGTCCTCGAGCGAGCGCTCGGCGACGAAGCGGCGTTCGAACCCGGGATCGCCGAACCACATCGCCAGGCCGCCGATCAGCAACGCCGCGGACAACACCGCGGTGAAACCCAGCGCGACGCGCTGCGCCGAGGCCTTGCGCAGCAACCCCGGCAGCAACGGCGCCAGCGCCAGGGCGACCATCGGCAGCGCCGGCAGGATGTACATGTCGCGCTTGCCGCCGGGAATGCTGAAGAACACCAGCACCAGCGACCACCACGCCAACGGCAACAGATAGCGCGCATCGCGGCGGCGCAGGCGACGGCGCCAGGCCGGCAACGCCCACGGCAGGGCCAGCATGGTCGGCAACCACATGGTCGCCATCACTTCCAGGAAGTACCAGGCCGGCTGGCCGTGGTCCCAGGACGCGCCGTAACGCTTGGCGGTCTGGCGCACCAGGATGTCGTTGAGATAGGCCGAGTATTGGCCGCCGTCCGGGCCGAGCGCGGCGATCGCCAGCGGCACCAGCCAGATGCCGGTGGCGGCGACGAAGGCAAGCGGCCCGAGCCAGAACTTCGCGCTGCGGACATGCAGTTTCGCCCCCCAGCCGCGCACCGAGGCGAGGCCGGCCGGGATCA
This sequence comes from Lysobacter sp. 1R34A, assembly GCF_051217035.1. Taxonomy (NCBI): domain Bacteria; kingdom Pseudomonadati; phylum Pseudomonadota; class Gammaproteobacteria; order Lysobacterales; family Lysobacteraceae; genus Lysobacter; species Lysobacter sp. 1R34A. The sequence goes on along the minus strand of NZ_JBPKJP010000032.1, from coordinate 14,996 downwards.
GCATCAACAAGGCGATCGCCCCGACGCCCTTGCTGATCGTGCCCAGTCCCGCCGCCGCCCAGCCGAGCATCCACATCGGCCAGTCGGGCCCGCGCTTGCGCGCGCTCAGCAAGACGTGGCGCAACAGGCCGTAATTGGCCAGGGTGATCCAGAACACCACCAGCGGGTCGATCTGGGCCTTCTTCGCCTGCCAGGTGAACTGCAGCGCGAACAACAAGGCGTAGCCGGCGTACAGGCCGACCCGCCGCGTCCACAAGCGGCGGCCGAGATCGACCACGCACCACAGCGTGCCCAGCGAGGCCAGCAGCGACGGCAGCAGGAAGGCGATGCGCCATTCGCCGAACAGCCGGTAGGCGGCGGCCTGCAGCCACATGAACAATGGCGGCTTGTCCGAATACAGCTCGTGACCACGGTGCGGGAACAGCCAGTCGCCGCTCTCGATCATCTGCTTGGCGACGAGAGCGAAACGCGGCTCGTCGGCCGGCCAGGGATCGCGCAGGCCTAGCCCGACCCCCAGCACCAGCAGCGCGAGCAGCCAGAACAGCGCGGTCTGGTGGCGTCGGGCGAGGCGATGCGGCGCAGCGTTGTGCAGGGTCGTGGTCATCGCGTGATCGGTGATGGCGTGGGGTCTCGAAGCGTGAGGCGCAAGGCGGCGGCCGCTGCGAGCGCCGGCCACGCGAAGCGCCGGCATTGTACCGAGCCCGCTCGCGCGCTCGGCACCGCGCCGGCACGCCATCGGCCCATGCTGGCATCGCCGGTGTCCGATGAATGTCGGAGGCCTGCTGGTGCTGGCCTGTTGGTGCCGGCCTGACGTCGCCAGCCTGCCGTACCAAGCGCGACGTCGCAGTTGCACCGCCGGGCCCATGATGCGCAATACGCCAGCGTTCGGAAACCGCAGCCATCCCGAGAAACCGGGCGTCGCCGGCCGCGCCCGGCTCGGCTGGGCGAGCGCAGCCGTTCGAGGCATACTTTTCGCCTCGCCGGTCGACGGCAACGCGCCGTCCCCGGCCCCTTTCGGGCCATGTCACAGGCCCGGCCGCGCCGCACGGTCGCTCGCGACGGACGCGCCACGGCTCGCCTTCGACCGCGACAGCAGCACTCCGGCCCGCGGCGCGCATCGCCCGCCGCGGGCGCCCCATCGACGACGAGGTAGACCAGTTGATCATCCACCCCAAGGTTCGCGGCTTCATCTGCACCACCACGCACCCGCTCGGCTGCGAGCTCAACGTACGCGAGCAGATCGAAGCCACGCGCGCGCGCGGCGTGCGCCGGGATGGTCCGAAGAAGGTGCTGGTGATCGGCGCGTCGAGCGGCTACGGCCTGGCCGCGCGCATCACCGCCGCGTTCGGCTTCGGCGCCGACACTCTCGGCGTGTTCTTCGAGAAGCCCGGCAGCGACAAGAAGGCCGGCACTGCCGGCTGGTACAACTCGGCCGCGTTCGACAAGTTCGCCAAGGCCGAGGGCCTGTACAGCAAGTCGATCAACGGCGATGCCTTCTCCAACGAAGCGCGCGACACCGCGATCGAGCTGATCAAGAACGAGATGGGCGGCCAGATCGATCTGATCGTGTATTCGCTGGCCTCGCCGGTGCGCAAGCTGCCCGACACCGGCGAGCTCAAGCGCTCGGCGCTGAAGACCATCGGCGAGCCCTACGTCTCGACCGCGATCGACACCAACAAGGACACCATCATCCAGGCCACGGTCGAGCCCGCCACCGAGCAGGAGATCGAAGACACCGTCACGGTGATGGGCGGCCAGGACTGGGAGCTGTGGATCGACGCGCTCGAACGCGCCGGCGTGCTCGCGCCGGGCGCGCGCACCGTCGCCTTCAGCTACATCGGCACCGAGATCACCTGGCCGATCTATTGGCACGGCGCGCTCGGCAAGGCCAAGGTCGACCTCGACCGCACCGCCCAGCGCCTGGATGCGCGGCTGCGCAAGATCGGCGGCGGCGCCAACGTGGCGGTGCTGAAGTCGGTGGTGACCCAGGCCAGCGCGGCCATCCCGGTGATGCCGCTGTACATCTCGCTGGTGTTCAAGGTGATGAAGGAAAAGGGCCTGCACGAGGGCACCGTCGACCAGCTCAACCGCCTGTTCCGCGAGCGCCTCTACCGCGAAGACGGCCAGGCGCCGGAGACCGACGAGGAACATCGCCTGCGCCTGGACGACTGGGAACTGCGCGACGACGTCCAGGACGCCTGCAAGGCGCTGTGGCCGCAGGTGACCACCGAGAACCTGTTCGAGCTCACCGACTACGCCGCCTACAAGCACGAGTTCCTCAAGCTGTTCGGCTTCGAGCGCAGCGACGTCGACTACGACGCCGAGGTCGACCCGGACGTGAAGTTCGACTGCATCGAACTCTGAGCCTCGCCTCGGCGATGCCGTCGATCATCGACGGCATCGCCGACAAGCAGCGCTCGCGCTACAGCATCGGCCCTATACCCACACGATCCATCGCGCTGCGGCCGGCGGCCCGTCCCTGATCGAGCCCTATCCGATCGACGGCGCCGGGCATGCCGACCCGGGCGGCTGTCCCTGCAGCCTGTACGGCGATCCCTCCGGCCCCGATGCCGGCAACCCCAGCTGGGATCTCTTTCTCGCCCATCCCAAGCCCTGAGCGAACCCGCCCGCTCGGGCGAAGGGTCAAGCCGGCCGGCTGCTGCCCCATTGCACCGCCAGCACGCTGCCGAGCACGATCAGCAGACCGAGCAAGGACAGGCCGGTGAGCGACTGGCCGAGCAGGGCCCAGCCGAGGATCACCGCGGTCAGCGGGCTCAGCAGCCCGAGCGAGGACACCGCGACCTGCGGCAAACGCGCCAGGCCGCGGAACCACAAGGCGTAAGAGATCAGGGCGCCGGCGATCGACAGATAGGCATAGGCGGAGATCTGCACCGTGCTCAGATGCGGCAGCGGCGCATCGACAGCGAGCGCGACCGGCGCCAACATCAGCCCTCCGAGCAACAACTGCCAACCGGTCAGGGCGAACACCGGCAGGTCGCTGCGCCAGCGCCGGGTCAGATAATTGCCGACCGCCATGCAGGCCGCGCCGCCCAGGGCGGCGGCGATGCCGACCGGCTCCCAGTGCGTGCTCGGCGACAGCAGCAGCACGGCCATGCCCACCACGCCCAGCACGCTGGCCCAGACCACGAGTTGCACCGGCCGGCGCTGGTCGATGGCCCAGGTCAGGCCGATCACCAGCAGGGGTTGGATCGCGCCGACCACCGCGGCGAGGCCGCCCGGCAGGCGGTAGGCAGCGATGAACAACAGGCCCTGGAACAAGGCGATGTTCAAGCCGGCCAGGACCAGCAGGCGCAGCCATTCGCCGCGCGCCGGCCAACGGCGCATGAAGGCGACCAGCAGCAGGCCGGCCGGCAGGGTACGGATCAGCGCCGCGGTGTACGGCCGGTCCGGCGGCAACAGTTCGGACGCGACGATGTAGGTCGAACCCCAGATGGCCGGGGCCAGGGCGGTCAGCAGGATGTCGATCCAGACCGGGGGTGGCGAGGCCGGACGTTGCGAAACAGAGCTCATGGAACTATCTTCAACTCAAGACAAGAGCCCAGCCTGACGACCATTTGTCTTGAAGTCAAGACAAATCCCGGAGACCGCATGGCCAAGACCCCACGCCCGCCCGATTCGGTCGACGCCATCCTCGAGCAATGGCGCCGCGAACGGCCCGACCTCGATGCCAGCCCGATGGGCGCGATCGGCCGGGCCAAACGCTGCGCGGCGCTGCTGCAGCGCCGCCTGGACCGGACCTTCGCCGAATTCGGCATGACCAGTTGGGAGTTCGATGTGCTGGCCACCCTGCGGCGTTCCGGCGCGCCCTATTGCCTGGCGCCGACCGCGCTGTTTTCGGCGCTGATGATTACCTCCGGCACCATGACCCACCGCCTGCAACGGCTGGAGGCGGCCGGCTGGATCGAACGCCAGGCCAATCCCGCCGACGCGCGCAGCCTGCTGGTGCGGCTGACGCCGGCCGGCCTGGGGTTGATCGACCGCGCGGTCGAGGCGCATATCGAGAACGAGCGCCGGATCATGGCGCCGCTGGCGCCGGCCCGCCTGGCCGCGCTCGACGACGCACTGTCGGAGCTGCTGACGATGCTGGAGTCCACCGCCGAATGAGCGGCGTGCCGGAGCAGCGGCCATGGTCTCCCGGGCCGAACGCGATGCGGCACGGACGCGAGCGCTCGGACTGAACCGTCGCCGCCGGGGTTAGGGGCAGTCACCCGGGGCGTCCATGCTGGCTACGGAAGGCACACTTCCGCCAGGGGACGCCCCATGCAGCTACCGACAGGAAGGCCAGGCAACGGCCACCGCGACCTCACTGCATATACCGCGGCCGGGCACGTCATGGGCGGCGCGAACGGGCGCGGCTGCGTCCATCCGAACGACCAGCGCGCGCAGGAGTTCGGCGCTTACCGCGCGGCGACCGGCCGGCAAGTGGGATCGCGCTGGGTCGCGGCATTGAGGCGGACGCCGGACCCGCGATTCCTGGCCACACCGTTGCCGAGCTCGCCCTGCAGGCCATCAACGCAATGCCCGGCTCGGCGGCCCCCGAGATCGGGTGGCAGCCGCCGGCCTGCGTGTGCGTGTCTTTCGCATGGCGGCGGCGCGCCGAGCCGGATCTCGACGACCGCTGCCTCGCCGACTTGGGGCTCATGCGCTCCTGGGCCGATCTGCATTGCCGCATCCCGGCGCATGCGACTTATGCCCGCAGCCCGGGAGAACTGACGGAGCAGTCACGGCCCGGGGCTTAGGGTACATCGCACACAGCGTGCATCACTTGGGGGAAAGACATGCGCCTATCGATTCGATTGCGACGCAACGGCAATCCGAAGCTGTCGCCCGTCCCCTTGTCCGACCTGGGCGTGGCCGCCCTGGACGGCGTGCCCGGCGTCAACGCGCCGAAGATCACCGACATCGTCCGCGAGGATGCGATCTTCTCGTTCGTCTGGAGCGGCCCGGGCATGCCCGAGGTCACCGACGAATACCTGCAGGGCTTCGGCCTGTCGCGCGTCGATTGAGCGCCGGCCACGACGCGACCCGGCGAGGCCTCAGCGCGCGCGAGCCGGTTCGGACGCCGCGCCCGGCACGCCTTCGCGAATGAGTTCCGAAAACGCCGCCGAGTCGCCCGCTGCGCGGGCGCGATCGGTCACGCGCCCGCGCTCGTGCAGGCTGCGGTAGTCGTAGCCCGGCATCAGGCCGCCTTGGTCGTAGGCGTACTCGGCCAGGTAGCCCGACAGCAGCAAGCGGTAATCCAGCGGCAAGCCCGGGGCGATCTGCCGCATCAGGTCGAACACGATGGTGGTGCAGTTGCTGGTCAGGGTGTTGTAGAAGCTCGGCTGCCTCTCCAACTCGCGCGCCTGGGCCAGATAGCCGAGGAACAACGAACGTAGCGCCGCCTTCGGCAGCCGCAGCCGGTACAGGTACACGTCTTCGTTGCGCACGTTGCTGCGCACCCGCAGGATGTCGCGCTCGTCGGCCGCGACCAGGGCGGTTTCGAACTCGCGGAAGAAACCGCCGACGGTCGAGAACGCTTCGCCGCGTTCCTTGCGGATCTCGACCGAGAACACCAGCTTGCGGCCGTCGTCGAAACCGAACGAGACCAGGGTGTGGGCGATCGCCGGCCCCATCCAGTAGGACAGCACCAGGTCCGCCGACTCCAGCCGGGACAAGTCGTAATCGCGGCGTTCCCAACGCGGCGTGTAGTCGCTGTCGCTGCGCCAGTCGAAATTGCGCACGTTGTCGAGCCGCACCCGGTCGCCGTCGACCTGCGCATGCAACTGGCGGGACACATCGTCGGCCCAGGCCCGGTCCTGCGACGGCCGCAAGGTACTCCACCACAGCAGCACGCCGGCCAGGGCCAGCAGATACAGCCACCAGGCCGGCTTGCCGAGCCGACCTACGCCAGCCGATGCGGCCAATGCGCTCAATGCGGTCAACACGAACGCCGCGACGATCGCGCCTTTGAACGTCGGCGCCAGGGGCAGCCGATACCACAAGGCCAGGCCGCCCCAGGCGGCGCTCAGCACGATCGCCGGCGCCAGCAGTAACCCGCGCAGCCAGAGCGACTTCGCGGCGAATGCCGCCGGGGGCGCTGCGTGCCGTGTGTCCAGGACCGTCGTCGAATCAGGCGTCATGCGACAGGAAGCTGCCCCAGGCCACCGGTCGATGCAAGCGCCATGACGTCGCGCGCCTAAGCGAGGCGGAATCACGCGCTGGGCCGATGTCTGCGCCAAAGCGGCGCGCATGCGACCGGTGCCCGTTCGAACCGCAACTGCGTTCCGAGTCTCGACATCCGCCGGGCGGCGCATGAGGAAGCGTGATCCAGCCACCGGAAGCCCGTCGGGGGCGCAGCTAGTCTCGGCGGACATTCCCGCCCCGCATCGGACCCGGCATGGTCGATATCCATCAGGCATGGCCGTACTTCGCGATGCTGGCATCGGCGCTGGCCTTCGCCGCTCTGCCCTGGTTCCGCGGTGCCGAGCGGAGGCCGCCGCGGGCCGGCCAAGGCAGCGACACCCTCGATGGGCTGCGCGGTTTTCTCGCCCTGAGCGTGTTCGCCAGCCACGCGATCGTGCATCACGAATACCTGCGCACCGGCGTGTGGAAACCCTCGCCGTCGGCGTTCTACAACACCGCCGGCCTGCTCGGGATCTGCCTGTTCTTCATGATCACCGGCTTTCTGTTCTGGAACAAACTGCTCAGGGCCGGCGGCCGCCCGGGCTGGAAAGCGTTGTATGTCGGCCGCGTGTTCCGGCTCGGGCCGATGTACCTGCTCGCGGTGCTGACGATGATCGCGATCGTCGCCTATCGAACCGGTTTCGAATGGCGGGTGCCGCCGTCGCAAGCGATCGCCTCGGCCCTGGGCTGGCTGGCGCTCGGCATCGTGCCGCCACCGCCGACCCTCAACGGGTATGCCGACACGGGCACGATCCTGGCCGGGGTGACCTGGACCTTGTTCTTCGAGTGGCTGTTTTATTTCTCCTTGCCGATCTCGGCCTGGTTCGTGCGCCGCGGCCGCCACCTGGCCTTCACCAGCGGATTGGTCGCCCTGTGCCTATTGACGATCGCCGCGGCGAGTTGGAACGGCGGCTTCGAACCCGGGGTCAAGCCGCGACCGGTCCTGCTGCTGGCGGTATTGGCCGAGCTGGCGTTGATGCTCGGCACCGGCATGTTCGTCGCCTCGCTGCTGCACGCCGGCTTCGGCGCGCGCCGGCGCTGGCTGCAACCGGTGTGGAGTGTCGTCGCCCTGCTCTGCCTGGCCGCCGTGTTCGCCATCATGATTGCGGGCGCCCCGCGCATCGGACTGGCGCAGTTGTTCTTGCTGTGCCCGTTGGCCGGCGCGTTCTTCTTCATCGTCTGCTCCGGCAACCGCCTGTTCGGCGTGTTGGCGTGGCCGGCCTCGCGCCGGTTGAGCAACCTCAGCTACGGCATCTACCTCTCGCAAGGACTGATCCTGGTCGCGGTGTTCGCGATCCCCGGCGTGGGCGCCTATGCCGCCGGCAGCGGCCCGGCCTTCTGTCTGGTCTACCTGGGCTGCGCCCTGCTGCTTTGCGCGAGCGCGCTGCTCGGCTATCGCTACGTCGAAGAGCCGGGCATCCGCATGGGCAAGCGCATCGCAAGCCGGCTCGGCGCCGAGTCCGGCGCGCGGGCGCCGCTGCCGGCTACGACTTAGCCCGACACGCCCAAAGCGGCATCGGACACGATCCCAACCGACACGCCCCCAACCGAACACGCCCCAACCGAAAGGGAGACTTGCAATGATTCATGCCTATCTCGGCGCGGATGGCCCTGGCCAGAGCGCTTTCGGATCGACACCGGCCGAGGTCAAGCTCGCCGGCGGTTTCAAGCCATGGGGGTCGGACAGCCTCGCGATCAGCCGCGCCAACCTGAGGAGGCTGGTGAACAACGGCACTCTGGCCCTTGAGGCGGCGCGCTGGTCCAGCGATAAAAACCGCGAGAACGGCTGGTTCTTCAGCGCGGATCTCGACGAACCGGCCGACGACCAGGGGTCCCCCTATTTCTACCGCTTCGACATCACCGGTTTGAGCCGGCGGGCATGGACGGTGCTCGGCAATATCGGCGCGCCGGAGATGAATCTGTACCTCGACAGCGACGATCTCGATACGGCGACCAAGATCGCGGTGATCTGGATGGCCAGCCCGAGGCAGTTGCTGGTCATGTCGCCGGTCGGCGTCGACCTGATCGACCTGCGCACCGGCAAGAACCCGGATGTATGGCAGCCCCTCAAGGACTACAACGGAAGTTGAGTGGGCGCGATGGCCGCGGCCGCGCGAGCCGCCCGTCGAGTTGGAGATCGGGCCGACGTGACTGCGTGGCGCGGCTTGATAGCGCGACGTCGCCAGCCGGCGCATGAGCGGACACGCGCCCGCGGCCGCGTTGCCTGCGTCTGCCGATCGGCTCTTCACGTTCGCTCCCCCGATGACGTTCGTTTCCGATGCGGGTACGGCCAGCGTCGCGCCCGTGGTCGACCGCGGCTGCGCATGCGGCGCGCGATCGCCTCCCTCATCGAAACGGAGACCTGCAATGACGAGTTATGCCTATCGCGGCGAAGACGGCCCCAGCGGCGGCAAACCCGGGCGCACCCCGGGCGATGTCAAACGATCCGGCGGCTTCAGGCCCTGGAGGTCGGACGACATCCAGACCAGCCGCGCCAACCTCAGGCAGTTGGTGAACAACGGCACCCTGGCGGTCGAAGCCGAGCGCTGGTGCATCGACAAGAACCGCGAGAACGGTTGGTTCTTCAGCACCGGGCTGGATGAGGAAACCGCCTACGACACCTACCAGTACTTCTATCGCATCAATACCAACGGCCTGGTCCAGCAGCCGTGGACGGTGCTCGGCAAGGACAACGTGGCGAAGATGAAGCTGTACCTCAACAGCAACGATCTCGACACGGCGACCAAGATCGCGGTGATCTGGTTTGCGCGGCCCAAGGAACTGCTGGTGATGTCGCCGGTGGGGGTGAACCTGATCGATCTGCGCATCGGGGTGAGGCCGGACGTGTGGCAGTCGCTCGCGGATTTCCCGGGCTGAGTCGGGCGCGGCGGCCCCGACTCCCAAGCCGGGGCCGCCTTCTCAGCGCCCCGGCCACGCAGGCGAAGCGGCGCCCGCTTCGCCGTGCCGGCGCATTCGCTGGTATATCTGTGCTTCCGGCCGCGTCCTGGCCGTCCCGCAGACAAGGCCGTCGCCCCCATGCTGTTGCGTCGTTTTCTCCTGCTCCTCGCGGTGCTCGCCTCGATCGCCGTCGGCACCGTCGCCGCCGTGGTGCAACCCTTCGTCAGTCCCCTGCCCTCGCCGCCCGTCGCCGTCGACGCGGCCCGGCTGAAGGCCGACGTCAAACACCTGTCGGTGGATCTGTACCCGCGCAGCTACGACCAGTTCGACAACATCGAGCGCGCCGCGCGCTTCATCCACGACGAATTCGCCCGCAGCGGCGGCCGGGTGTCCTACCAGGACGTGGCGGTGGAAGAGAGCCGCTACCGCAACGTAATCGTGCGTTTCGGCCCCGACACCGGACCGGTGCGGGTGATCGGCGCGCATTACGACTCCTTCGCCGACGTCGGCATCGACACCGACGACGCGCGCGGCTATTCGCCGCGCACCCACACCCCGGGCGCCGACGACAACGCCAGCGGCGTCGCCGGCCTGCTCGAGCTGGCGCGCCTGCTCGGCCGCAAACCGCCCGCGCACGCGGTCGAACTGGTCGCCTATACGCTGGAAGAACCGCCGCATTTCCGCACCGGGCACATGGGCAGCGCGTGGCATGCGCGCGCGCTCAAGGCCGGCGGCCGCGAAGTGGAATTCATGCTGTCGCTGGAAATGATCGGCCGCTTCAGCGACCGCCCCGGCAGCCAGCGCTATCCGCTGCGCGGCATGGGGCACCTGTATCCGGACCGCGGCGATTTCGTGATCCTGGTCGGCAGGCTGAGCGACTTCCGCGCCTTGCGCCGGCTCAAGGCGATCATGGCCGGCGCCAGCGACCTGCCGGTGCATTCGATCAATGCCCCGCCGCTGCTGCAGGGCATCGACTTCTCCGATCACCTGAGCTATTGGCACGAGGGCTATCCGGCCTTCATGGTCAGCGACACCGCATTCCTGCGCAGCGACACGTACCACCAGGCCAGCGACACCTACGACAAGCTCGACTACGCGCGCATGGCGAAAGTGGTGCAGGCGGTGTACGCGATCGCGCAACGGCCCGGCGCCGATTGAAACCCGCGTCCGGCCCGGGCCATCGCGGGTCCGGGCCGGGCCTGGTTTCAGGCTGCGGCGACGCGCACCACGCGCTTGCCGAGGTTCTGCCCTTCGAGCAAGCCGATGAACGCCGTCGGCGCGTTCTCCAGGCCGTCGACCACGTCTTCGTGCAACTTCACCCGGCCCTCGGCGACCCACTGGCCCATCTCGCGGCTGAAGGTCTCGAAGCGCTCCCCGTAGTGGTCGAGGATGATGAAGCCCTGCATGCGGATGCGCTTTTGCAGCACCGCGGTCATCGTCTGCGCCAGCCGGTCGGGGCCGTGCGCGTGCGCGCCGCCGTTGTATTGCGCGATCACGCCGCAGACCGGCGCGCGCGCGCCGATGTTGAGCAGCGGCAGCACCGCATCGAACACCGCACCGCCGACGTTCTCGAAGTACACGTCGATCCCGTCCGGGCAGGCCGCGGCGAGCCGCTCGGCCAACTGCGGGTCGTGGCGGTCCAGACAGACGTCGAAGCCGAGTTCCTCGACCGCGTGGCGGCATTTGTCGGCGCCGCCGGCGATGCCGACCACGCGCGCGCCCTTGAGCTTGGCGATCTGCCCGACCACCGAACCGACCGCGCCGGTAGCCGCGGCCACGACCACGGTTTCGCCGGCTTGCGGCTGGCCGATGTCGAGCAGGCCGACGTATGCGGTGAAGGCCGGCATGCCGAGTCCGCCGAGGGCGAGCGACGGCTGCGCCATCTCGCCGAGCGCCTGCAGGTCCTTGCCGTCGGACAAGGCGTAGTCCTGCCAGCCGGCATTGCCGAGCACCACCTCGCCGACGCGGAACTGCGGATGGCGCGACGCGGCGACGCGGCTGACCGTGCCGCCGACCATCGGCGCGCCGAGCGCCACCGGCGGCGCATAACTGGTTCCGGCCTCGTCCATCAGATTGCGCATGTAGGGGTCGAGCGACAGGTACAGGGTGCGCAGCAGCACCTGGCCTTCGCCGGGCACCGGTACGGCGGTCTCTTCGAGGCGGACGTCCTGCGGCGTCGGCAGGCCGCTCGGGCGGTTCACCAGAACGATGCGGCGGTTGACGGTATCGCGTTGCGGCATGAGTGCATTCCTCGAGCAGTTGAGTTGGATCGCGGCACCGGCGGTGCCGCGCCGGTATGGAGGGCCGGCCAGGCCTACAGCGCAAATAGACCGGTCGTCTATGAAACAGGCAAAACAAAGGCGGGAACGCAGACGCGTTCCCGCCTCAGGTATCCCTCAGGTGACTTCGGCCAGGCCCAGCCGCTCTCGCGTGCCGGCCATGGCCAGGTCGAGGCTGCTGCGGTCGCGGGCGATCTTGGCCAGCAGGCTGGCGCCGAGCCAGTTCTGGTAGAGCGCGACCGCGGTCGCGTGCGAGTCCGATGTGTCGGCGAGGCGGGAGAGCGAGCCGTCCAGGCGCCCGGCTTCGATGCACTGGGCCAGACGATCGACGACTCCGCGCGTGCCCCGCGCCAGCGCCGCGCGCATGCTTTCCGACAGGTCGCAGACCTCGGCGCCGAGCTTGACCACCGGGCAGCGGCTTTGGCTTTCCTCCCCGGTCTGCGAGTCGAGCCAGTCCTCGAAGAAAGCGAGCACCCGCTGCGCTCCGGTGCCCGGCTGGGCCAGCAGAGCGTCCATCCGCCCCAGGTATTCGGCGAAATAGACCTCGAGCACGGCCTCGCCGAAAGCCTCCTTGGACCCGAAGTAGTGATAGAACGAGCCCTTCGGCACCTGCGCCGCGGCCAGCACCTCCGACAGCCCGACCGCGGTGAAGCCCTTGCGCAGGAACAACGGATGGGCCACCTCGAGGATGTGCCGGCGGACGTCGATGGAGGCTGAGGCAGCGTTCATGGACGGCACGATAGCGGCAATTAGACCGGTCGTCTAGTGGTTAGGCCAGCGTCTCCCCTCCCTGTAGGAGCGACGTGAGTCGCGACACGGGACGCGCAGAGACGACGGGGCCGTAGTCGTTCGCCGAAGCGCCGTGCCCTCAGCCAGGGTAGTAGCGGCGCAAGCCGCGACCGTCATGCTTCGATCTCGCCTCGCCGTCGGGGCTCTGTGTAGCAGCAACGTGAGTCGCGACCGCGCGACGCGCTGACACTCCAATGCTTGTGTCGCCCATCGAAGCTGTGTGCTTCCGCCGGGGTAGGAGCGGCGCAAGCCGCGACCGCGCCGTTACGGTCTTGCGGCGTATGGATCCAGGAAGATCCAGATCAACATCAAACCCAAAGCTTCCGCCACCAAAGCGGCGGGTTACTTTCTTTTGTCTAGAGCAACAAAAGAAAGCTAACCATAGAAGTCGCTTTTCATTTGAATCAAGGGCCCGCACGAGCGGTGCATCCGCGGGGAGCTACATCCGGGACCTTCCTGTCCCGATGAAAAACGGCCCGCATCTCTGCGGGTCGCCCTCCGGGTCTTCGATGGGCTTCGCGAGTGCGAGGCGGCGCACAGCCAAAGCAAAGGCGCAATCGCAAACAACTGGCGCGTGCGACGTCACCATCCCTGTAGGAGCGACGTGAGTCGCGACCGCGGAACGCGCAGAGACATCAATGCCTATGCCATCCATCGAAGTGGTGCGCTATCGCCGGGGTAGGAGCGGCGCAAGCCGCGACCGCGAATCTGCGGCAGGCGGCGCGGGCATTCGGAGTTTCGTGGTCGCGGCTTGCGCCGCTCCTACCCAAGAGCAGACGCGAAGCGCCTGCCGTTGCCGTTGCGTTGCCGAGATTCTGATTTCCGCTTTGCCGGTCAAATGAAGACCCGCCGGGCGGGCCGCACGGAGGCGGGGCGTGCGCTAGCAGGCTATGGATGGCCCGTCTGGAGCATCCCTGCGTCGGCATCGAACGCGCGGGCTGGTGCCCTTGCAGGAAGAAGCACTTTTCTTTGGTGGCCTTCTTTTGTTGCTTTGGACGAGAAAGTTACCCGCACTCTTTAGGGGGCGGAAGCTTTGCTGTTGATGTTGTGCACCGCCTTACGGCCAGTGGCGCCGCTAAGGGAGGCGACGCCGTCGCGACTTGCGTCGCTCCTACCCGCGAGAGCCAACCGCTTCGATCAATGGCCTCGGCGTTGCGGCCTCCGCGCGTCCCGCGGTCGCGGCTCACGCCGCTCCTACACAAGCCGGGTGCGAACGCCCCGACCGCCAATCACCCCAACACCCCCCGCAAGTACGGCGCAGTGCGGCTCTTCTTCGCGCGCGCCACCTGCTGCGGCGTGCCGCTGGCGACGATCTGCCCACCCTGCTCGCCCGCGCCGGGTCCGATGTCGATCACCCAGTCGGCACCGGCCACGACGCGCATTTCGTGTTCGACCACGACCACGGTGTTGCCGGCCTCGACCAGGCCGTGCAATTGCGCCATCAGTTTGTCGACGTCGGCCGCATGCAGGCCGGTGGTCGGCTCGTCGAGCACGTACAAGGTGTCGCCGTGCTGGCTGCGCTGCAGCTCGGTCGCCAGTTTGATGCGCTGCGCTTCGCCGCCGGACAGTTCGGTCGCCGGCTGGCCCAGGCGCAGGTAGCCCAGGCCGATCTCGCTGAGCAGGCTCAGCGAGCGGCGTATCGCCGCTTCGCCGTCGAAAAACGCGAGCGCTTCGTCGACCGTCATCGCCAGCACTTCGGCGATGTTGCGGCCGTTCCAGACGACTTCGAGGGTCTTGGCGTTGTAGCGGCTGCCGTGGCAGGTCGGGCACGGTGCGTATACGGTCGGCATGAACAACAGTTCGACCTGGACGAAGCCTTCGCCCTCGCAGGTGTCGCAGCGGCCCTGGGCGACGTTGAAGGAAAACCGGCCGGCGTTGTAGCGGCGGGTCTTCGCCATCGCGGTCGCGGCGAACAGCTTGCGCACGTGGTCGAACAAGCCGGTGTAGGTGGCCAGGTTCGAACGCGGGGTGCGGCCGATCGGTTTCTGGTCGACGTTGACCAGGCGCTTGATCGCATCGGCGCCGGCGTGCAGGCGCCCGGAGGCGCGCGCGATCGGGCCGGGCTGCGGTGCATCGCTGTCGCTCTCTTCGACCACCGGTTCGTGGCCGAGGTGTTCGCCGACCAGTTCGACGAGGGCCTGGCTGACCAGGCTCGACTTGCCCGAACCCGACACGCCGGTGACCGCGGTGAACGCACCCAGCGGAAAGCGCGCATCGAGGCCGTGCAGGTTGTTGCGATGCAGGCCGCGCACTTCGAGCCAGCCCGACGGTTTTCGCGGCGAGCGCGGCGCGGCGGCGACGAGATCGAACAGGTACGGCCGGGTGCGCGACGCTTCGACCGCGCGCAATCCTTCCGGCGGGCCGCTGTAGAGGATGCGTCCGCCGTGCTGCCCGGCGCCCGGGCCGACGTCGACCAGCCAGTCGGCGCGGCGCAGGGTGTCCAGGTCGTGCTCGACCACAAACACCGTGTTGCCGGCGGCCTTGAGTTGGTCCAGCGCTCGGTGCAAAGCTTCGCTGTCGGCCGGATGCAGGCCCGCCGAAGGCTCGTCGAGCACGTAGACCACGCCGAACAGATTGGATCGGATCTGGGTGGCCAGGCGCAGGCGCTGCAGTTCGCCCGGCGACAGGCTCGGCGTCGCCCGGTCCATCGCCAGATAGCCGAGCCCCAGCGCCTGCAAGGTGCCGATGCGCTCGACCAGGTCGTGGGCGATGCGCTGCGCGGCGATGCGTTTTTCCTCGGACAGGTTCGGCGTGCGCCGTACATCGGAACTGCCGGCGTGCGCCAGCCCGCCGGCGGCGATGCGCTTGGCCTCGGCGCTGCGGCCGGCGGCGCGGCTGCGGGTG
>NZ_JBPKJP010000031.1:0-41388 GCF_051217035.1 Lysobacter sp. 1R34A | reverse complement strand
TTCGCCGCGCGCGTGCAGCAGCTGCGCGGCTTCGCGCCGCGCCTCGACCGCGGCGGCAAGCCCGGCGCCGATGCGATCGTGTTCGCGCTCGATCCCGAGTCCGCCGCCAGCGGCGACGAGGCTTACACCCTGGAGATCGGCCGCGACGGCGTGCGCGTGCAGGCGCGCGCCGCCGCCGGCCTGTTCTACGGCGCGATCAGCCTGTGGCAACTGGCCACCGCCGACGGCGACCGGGGCGCGGCCAGCATCGCCGCGCAGCGCATCGACGACGCCCCGCGTTTCGTCTGGCGCGGCCTGATGCTCGACGTCGCCCGCCATTTCCGCAGCGTCGACGAGGTCAAGTCGGTGCTCGACCAGATGGCGCTGCACAAGCTCAACACCTTCCACTGGCATCTGACCGACGACCAGGGCTGGCGGGTGGAGATCAAGAAGTACCCGCGCCTGACCGAGGTCGGCGGTTGCCGCATCCTCGCCGGCGCCGCCGGCCGCGACGCCGAGGGCAAGCCCAAGCCCTATTGCGGCTACTACACCCAGGAACAGATCCGCGACGTCGTGCGCTACGCCGCCGAGCGCCACATCACCGTGGTGCCGGAGATCGAAATGCCCGGCCATGCGCAGGCGGCGATCGCCGCCTATCCCGAACTCGGCGTCACCGACGTGGTGCGCAAGGCGCCGCCGGTGTCGCCGGACTGGGGCGTGCACACCTATCTGTACGGCGTCGACGACGCCACCTTCGGCTTCCTCGAGAACGTGCTCGACGAAGTCGCCGGGCTGTTCCCCTCGCGCTACATCCACATCGGCGGCGACGAGGCGGCCAAGGACCAGTGGATCGCCTCGCCGAGCGTACAGGCCAAGATCAAGTCGCTCGGCCTCAAAGACGAGATGGCGCTGCAGAGCTGGTTCGTCGGCCGCATCGCCGGCCACCTGCAGAAGCACGACCGCATCCTGCTCGGCTGGGACGAGATCCTCGAAGGCGGCAAGCTGCCGGCGAGCGCGACGGTGATGTCCTGGCGCGGCACCAAGGGCGCGGTCGAAGCCGCGCGAGAAGGCCACGACGTGATCGTCGCGCCGGACCGCCAGCTCTACCTCGACTACGTCCAGAGCGATCGCGACGACGAGCCGAGCGGACGCTTCCCGATCAGCACCCTGCGCGACTTCTATCAGTTCTCGGTGATACCGGCCGAGCTCGATGCGGCGCAGGGCAAGCATGTGCTCGGCGCCCAGGCCAATCTGTGGAGCGAGCACCGGCGCAGCTTCGAACGCGTTCAAGGCGCGCTATACCCGCGCCTGGATGCGCTGTCGGAAGTGGTCTGGTCGCCGCAGGCGCGAATCGACTGGAACGACTTCCAGCAGCGCCTGGCCGCGCAGATGGCGCGCTACCGCGCCCAGGACGTGAAGGCCTCCGACGTCGCCTTCGCGGTCAAGTTCAAGGTCGAGGACGGCGCCGACGGCGCGGCGCCGAAGCTGGCGCTGAGCAACCAGACCGGCTTCGGCGAGATCCGCTACCGCACCGACGGCCAGGACCCCGGCGCCGACGCCCCGGTCTACCGGCAGCCGATCGCCGCGACCCTGCCGCTCGACGTGGTCGCGACCACCTTCGTCGACGGCAAGCCGATCTCGGCGCCGCGCCGCTTCAGCGCGCGCGAGCTGGCCGACCTGACCACCCGCACCAGCGCCGGCCTGCGGCCCTGCCGCGAGGGCTACAACCTGCGCCTGGAGGACGACGCCGCGATCGAGGGCAAGGGCGACGGCGCCCGCGCCTCGCTGACCACGAACCTGATCGACCCGTGCTGGATCTACGAAGGCGCACGACTCGACGGGGTCGGCCGGATCGAGGTCCGGGTCGGCCAGGTGCCTTACAACTTCCAGCTCTGGCACGACACCAAGAACATCGTGACCCGCAAGGCCGAGCTCGGCGGCGCCCTGGAAGTGCGCGTCGACGACTGCAAGAGCGCACCGATCGCGCGCCTGCCGCTGGCCGAGGCCAAGCGTTCGGACGGCCTGACCACACTGCGGGCGGACCTGCCGAAGCTCGCCGGCCGTCACGACCTGTGTTTCGTGTTCGCCAGCGGCGGCCACGACCCGCTGTGGGCGCTGGATCGCGTGACCCTGCGCCCGGCCGCGGACTGAGCCGCCGGCTCCGCGCTCCGCCGCGGCGACGCGGCGGAGCGCTCGTTCAGGTTTCGCGGCGGCCGCCCCTGCCCGCTCGCCATGGCCGAACCAGCCGCGCCAGCACGATCCGGCCCGTTCGCAACAGGCGATCCGCCGCCTTGGGCCAAATAATTATGTGCGCGAATTCATGGATTGTGCACCGCAGCGGTTAGCATGTAGGGGTTCCAGGGGGATCTACAAACATGCCTATTCGCAAGTTGTTGTTGGCCGCGGCGCTCGCCGCGGCGGTCGTATCCGGCTCCGCCGGCGCCCAGGCCCTGTCGAAGCCGGGCGAGTTCTACTTCGACGCCGACGCTCAGACCACCAAGCCGGTGGTCGTGATCAAGGAGACCGGCGACGCTGCCATGGAACGGCTGGCCAAGATCGTCGAACGCAAGGCGCACGCGCCGAACGAGGCCGCGCAACTCGCTCATCTGGCGATGCAAAGCGGCCGCACCGAGCTGGCGCGCCAGCTGTATGCGCGGGCGTTGCGCGAGATCGACAGCGGCAGCACCTACTGGCGCGCGATCATGTGGAACTACGCCTGGGACCTGTATCGCAGCGGCGCCCACGCCGAAGCCTTCAAGTACTGGGTGACCCTGCACGGCGCGCGCAACGTCAGCGCCGCATGGATGCCGCCGACCTACGCCATCGCGCTGTGGTCGTTGGGACGCAAGGACGAGGCGGTGGAGTGGTATGCCGCCGCGGTGCGCAGCGAGCCGGACCTGTGGCGCGACAGCTCGCGTTACGCCGAGCTGCTGCCGGCGTGGCGCGACAGCGACCGCGCCACCCTGGCCGAAGTGCAGAAGGCCTGGGCCGCGAACCCGCCGCGCTGGCCGTAAGGCCGCGCAAGGCCGAGCCGGGCGCCTCGTCCGGCGTGCGCGAACGCAGCGGCGCGGCGTGATGCCGCGCCGCTTTTTCGTGGCCCGACGCAAGTCGGCGACCGTTCGTCGCCGTTGTTTCCGTTGGACTCGGTACACGGCTACAGTCGGCCGTCCGCAGCCGCGCGTTCGCTCGACGACGTCGGTCTGTCGATGCGCCGTTGCAGCCGAGGATCGGATGTCCCTTTCGCTACTGAGCGTTGTGGTGGTCGAAGACCACGGCTTCCAACGCCGCATGGCGCTGCGCCTGCTGTCCGAACTCGGCGTCGCCCGCCTGCACGAGGCCGGCGACGGCGTTTCCGCCCTGGTCCTGCTGCGCTCGCTGTCGCAGGTGCCGGACGTGGTCCTGGTCGATCTGGACATGCCGGGCATGGACGGCATCGAATTCATCGACCACCTCGCCCAAGAGCATCTGGCCCGCGCGATCCTGGTGGTCAGCGCGCTCGACGCGGCCCTGCTGCACACCGTCCAGACCATGGCCCGGGCCTGCGGCCTGCGCGTACTCGAGGCGGTGCCCAAGCCGCTGACCCGGAGCAAGCTCGCCCAGGCCCTGGCCGGCCTGGAGCTGGTCGCGGCGCCGGTCGACGACGACGACCCCGGCGAGATCCACCTCGACAGCCTGCGCGCGGCGCTGGCGGCCGGCGACATCGTTCCGTGGTTCCAGCCGCAGGTCGAACTCGGCAACGGCCGGGTCATCGGCGTGGAGGCGCTGGCGCGCTGGCGCCGCGGCGACGGCCGGCTGATCCTGCCGCAGCATTTCCTGCCCTTGCTGGAGAGCGCCGACCTGGTCGACGAGCTGACCGAACAGATGCTGGCCCAGGCCTGCCGCTGGAAACGCCAGTGGGACCGCAGCGGGCTGCGCCTGAAACTGTCGGTCAACGTGTCCGCCTCGACCCTCGACGACGCCGGCGCCGCCGACCGCTACCAGCGCATCGTCCGCGAAGCCGGGGTGGATCCGGCCGAGGTCGTGCTCGAACTGACCGAAAGCTCGCTGATCGCCGATGCCGCGCGCGGCCTGGGCGTGCTCGCGCGGCTGCGCCTGAAGGGCTTCGGTCTGTCGATCGACGACTTCGGCACCGGCTGGTCGTCGCTGTCGCAACTTTCGCAGGTGCCGTTCACCGAATTGAAGATCGACCAGGAGTTCGTCGCCGGCGCCAGCCAGCAACCGCGCAAGCGCGCGGTGGTCGAGGCCAGTCTCGACCTGGCCCGCAAGCTCGGCCTGGACGCGGTCGCCGAAGGCGTGGAAACCGTCGAGGACTGGCAGATGCTGGCCGAGCTGGGTTGCGCGATCGCCCAGGGCCGGCTGATCGGCGATGCGGTGCCCGGCGAAGAGCTGCCGGCCCTGCTCGGCCGCTGGCGCCGGCCCGAGCATTGAGGCGCGCGGTGTTCGCCTGGCTCGACCGCTTCAGCATCCGTCGCCAGCTGTGGGGACTGTTCGGGCTGTTCCTGCTGACCGGCGCCAGCGTGCTGGTGATCGACGAGATCGAGCAATACCGCGCGCGCCGCTCGCTGCAGACCCTGCAGGACGACGCCCTGCTCGGCCTGCGCCTGATCAAGACCGTGTCCGACGCTTACGGCCTGGACGTGGTCGACACGACCTTCCGGGTGCGCAACTACCTGGTCGATTGGGACGAGGGCCTGCAGCGCGTCGACGACGCCCGGCGCCGCGTCGACCAGGCCTGGCCGCGCCTGCAGGCCCTGCCGCATTCGGCCGAGGAACGCGCGCAACTGCATGCCGCCGCCCAGGCCCGCCGCACCGCCGACGCGGCCGCGGCCGAACTGCGCGCGATCCTGCGCCACCGCGACATTCGGGCCCTGGGCCAGTTCGCCGACAAGCGCCTGTACCCGGCGATCGATCCGCTGACCCAACGCCTGCAGTCCTTGTCCGACCTCAAGCTGGTCCAGGCCGACAGCGTGGTGCGCGCCGACATCGTCCGCAGCGAACGGGTCAGCCTGGTCCGCATCGCCCTGTCGCTGTTCGCGCTGGCGACCGCGGCGCTGATCGGCCGGCGCATCCTGCGCAACGCCTCGCGCGGCATCGACCGCCTGACCTGGCTGGCGCGGCGGATGCGCGAGCACGACTACACCGCCGAGCCCGGCGAGCTGCCGTCCGGCGAGCTCGGCGCGGTCATGCAGGCCTTCATCGACATGCGCCGCGACGTGCTCGGCTTCGAGACCGAACTGACCGGGCAGTTGATCCGCAACGAACGCACCCGCGCCGAACTCGAGCGGCGCGAGCGCTTCCAGCGCTCGCTGCTCGATTCCGCGCAGATCGCCATCCTCGCCGTCGACGGCGACGGCTGCCTGATCCTGGTCAACGCCTTCGCCGAACGCCTGCTCGGGGTCAGCGCCGAAGAGGTGATCGGCCACGAACGCCTGCACACCGTGTTCGAGCCGCGCGCGCTGCAGGCACTGGCCGACGAATTGAGCGCGCAGACCGGGCAGGCCGTGTGCGCCGACTGGACCGCGCTGCGCGAACTCGCCCTGGCCAATGCCGCGCCGCGCGAGACCCGCTTGCGCCACCGCGACGGCACCTGGGTGCCGGCGTTGATGGCGGTCTCGGCCACCCACGAGGACGAGGATGCACCCGGCCTGCTGCTGATCGCCGCCGACCTGAGCCCGCTCAAGCGCCTGGAGCGCGAACTGCGCGCCAGCGAAGCGCGGGCGCAGGACGCCAACCGCGCCAAGTCCTCGTTCCTGGCTGCGATGAGCCACGAGATCCGTACCCCGATGATCGGCGTCACCGGCATGATCGAGGTGCTCGCGCATTCGCGCCTGGACCCCGAGCAACGCCGAGCCCTCGACGTGATCGAACAGTCGGCGCGGTCGCTGCTGCAGATCATCGGGGGCATCCTCGATTTTTCGAAGATCGAGGCCGGACGCCTGGAGATCGTCACCGAGGCGGTCGACCTGGCCGCGCTGGTGCGCGGCACGATGGCCGGCTTCGTCGGCGCCGCCGCCAGCCGCGGCGTGACCCTGAGCTGCCGGATCGACGCCGGCATCGCCCCGGCGCACCGCGCCGACGCCCTGCGCCTGCGCCAGATCCTCGGCAACTTCCTCTCCAACGCGGTCAAGTTCACCGAGCGCGGCAGCATCCAGGTCGCGCTGGAATACCTCGGTGCGGCGACCGCCGACGGCGACGAGCCGCGCGATGCGCTGTGCCTGCGCGTCAGCGACACCGGCATCGGCGTCGGCGCCGAACAGCAACGGCGTTTGTTCGAGCCTTTCAGCCAGGCCGACAGCGACACCACCCGCCGTTACGGCGGCACCGGCCTGGGCCTGGCGATCTGCCGGCGCCTGGCGGCGCTGATGGGCGGCGAAGTCACGATGGAAAGCGCGCCCGGCGTCGGCACGACCATGCGCTTGCGCGTCGCCCTGGCGCGCGCGCCGGCCTCGGAACTGCGCGCAGCGAACGCCGGCGACGCCGACGCGACCGCGCTGGTCGCGCGCTCCTTGCCCGACCTCGCCACCGCCGAGCGCGAACGCAGCCTGATCCTGCTGATCGACGACCATCCGACCAACCGGCTGGTGATCGCACGCCAGCTCGCCCTCGCCGGGTATGCCAGCGAGTCCGCGAGCAGCGGCCAGGAAGGCCTGCAACGCTGGCGCAGCGGGCGTTACGCGTTGCTGCTGTCGGATGTGCACATGCCCGGCCTGGACGGCTACGGCCTGACCCGCGCGGTGCGCGAAGAGGAAGCGCGCGACGGCCTGCCGCGCACCCCGATCGTCGCCCTGACCGCCTCGGCGTTGAAGGGCGAAGCCGAGGCTTGCCAGGCCGCGGGCATGGACGATTACCTGGTCAAGCCGGTCGCGGTCGCGCGTCTGGCCGCCACCTTGCAGCGCTGGCTGCCGCACACCGTGCCGCCGCCGGGCACCGCTCCGACCCTGGCGAACGACGAGCGCGCACGCGTGCTCGACGGCGAAGTACTGCAAGAGCTGCTGAGCGACAGCGGCGGCGACGCCGCCGATGTGCTCGACGACTTCCTCGCCGTCACCCGCCAGGACCTGGCCGAACTGCAGAGCGCACGCGCGCAGGGGGACCTGGCCGGTGTGCGCCGCCAGGCTCATCGCATCAAGGGCGCCGCGGCCCTGATCGGCGCCCACGAACTCGGCGCCGCCGCGCAGGCGGTCGAGCAGACCGCGCACGATCAGGACTGGACCGCGTTGCTCGCGGTGCTGAGCGACCTGGAAACCGCGCTGGAGCGTTTGCGGCGGTTGCGGTGAATCGGTTTGAGCGAGCGCGGTGGGGGCGAATAGCGAATCCCCTTGCCCCCTCTCAAAGAAGGGCCTGCAGCCGTGGCGGGCGCAACGCTGGCGATGGCTTGGATGCGGGCTCGGCCACGGCCGGGCGACCTCCGCCGTGGCGGCGATCGCCTCACGAGCATCCAGACAAGCGTGTCGAGTTACCCCCTCTGACAACGGGGTCGGCGCCCGGCGCAACGCCGACGCCGGTGTCCGCAGCGCCGGGATTTACCCTTGCCGTGGCTGTGGCCGCTTGCCGCCCCAGCGCGGTTACTTCGCCTGCGCGTCCTCGATCGGAATCTGGTGCTCGCGCAGCCATTCGAGCACCGCTTCGCGTTCGCGGCGGGCCTGAGCGCTGAGCACGCTCTCGGGGGTCATGAACATGAAACGCTGGAAACTCGCGCCCTGCACGTTGCGGGCGTTCGGGCTCGCGCCGGCCTGCAGCAGCGCCAGGGCATGGCCGAATTCGTTGACCTTGGCGGCCTGGTGCAAGGGCGTGTTGCCCATGCGGTCGGCCAGATCGGGCTTGGCGCCGGCCGCGAGCAGGGCCTTGAAGTTGTCGGCGCGCTCGCCCATCAAGGCCGCCGCGAGCGGGGTGGCCTTGGTGACGGTGTTCGGGGTGTCCGGGTTCGCGCCGCGATCCAGCAGCACCCGCAGGTAGCGCGGGTCGCTGGCCATCGCCGCCAAGTGCATCACGGTCATGCCGTCGTCGCTGCCGACCGTCGGGTCGGCGCCGACCCCCAGCAAGGCCTCCATGCCGTCGCTGCTGCGGTGGTAGAGCGCCCATTGCAGCGGCGTGGTGCCCTTGGCGCCGCGCGCGTTCGGGTTGGCGCCGGCCGCGGCGAGCTCGCGCACGCGCGCGGCATTGCCGTCGGCGGCGGCTTCGGCCAACTCGGCGCTACGTACGTCGGGGAAGACTTCGCTGGCTTGCATCGATCGGTTTCCCGGGCCTGCACACGCCGTGCAGACCGACAGCATAAGCAGGATGGCGGCGGCCATCACGCGCGAGGCCGCGCCACGCGGGTTCGGATGCGGAAAATTCATGACGAGGCGCCTGCTAGGGAAGACGACCGTGGCCGGATGCCCGGATCGTAGCGCAGTCGCGCCGGCGCGTAAGCCGAACCGGTGCCGCTCGCGGACGCGCGCGACGACGCGGCACGCCGGGGCGCGCTCACGCCGTCACAGTGGCCGGGTCCGGACCTCAGTCGAAGGGATTGAGGAAACTGCCGACGTCGTCGATGACCTTGGCCGTGCCTTCGGCGACATCGCCGGCGAAGTCCAGGGTGGCCTCGGTCGCGGTGCCCACGCCGTCGAACACGATCTCGGTCAGCTCGCCGGCGCCTTCGGACACGTCGCCCAGGATCTGCCCGCCGTCCTCGATCCAGCCGGCAAGGGTGTCGCCGGCATCCTTGAGGCCGGCGTACTCGCCGAGGTCGCGGATCAGGCCGCCGGCGAGTTCGCCGCTGCCCTCGGCCACGTCGCCGACCAGGTTGAAGCCGCCGCGGCCGACGTCGCCGGCCAGGTTCAAGGTGCCCTCGGCGAGGTCGCCGGTGAGCTTGAAGGTGCCGTCGATGTAGCGGCCGTCGGCGAATTCGTTGTTGATCACCCCGTCGATATCGCCGCCGAAGTCGTAGCCGACGTTGAAGGCGTCGACGCCGAGGTCGATCAGTTCCTGGGCGCCGTCGCCGAGCAGATCGATCGCGGTTTCCGAAACGGTCTCGGCCGTGCGGTCGAGCAGTCCGAGATCGTCGCCTTCGATGCTCTCGGTCGGCGTCGGCGTCTGGGTCTTCATCGCCTCGATCACGGTCGCCGCGCCGTGCGCGCTGAGCACGTTCGGCCAGCCTTCCGGATGCTTCAGGTTGAGCTCGTAGCCGACCGCGTCGGGCGTGCCGTTGAGGATCTCCACGCTCTGCTGCACGCCGGTCAGCGGATCGCCGTCGACGTTGTAGCGGCGGATCTGGCCGTCTTCGGCCTGCGAACGCGCGTCGTGCGGGCTGAAGCCCAGATCGCGCAAGGTGTCGTTGCTCAGGCCGGCGGCGTTGAAGGTCACCGCGGTGTTGCCGGTGGCCAGCGCCGCGGTCGAGGCCAGGCCGCCGCCGAGCGAGTGGCCGGTGAACACGACGTTGTCGCCGAACGCGGCCTCGGCTTCCTTGGCCAGCGCGACCGCCTGCTTGTACTGGCTGGTGTCGAAGCCCAGGCCCTGGCCGACGTCGTTGGCGATGTCGCCGTCGCCGAACGGGCTGTAGCCGTTGGTGCCGGCGAAAGCGACCACGTACTGGCCGTTGTTGTTGGTATAGACCGCGGCGCGGAAGCCGGTGCCCTCGGTTTCCAGCGAGGCCGGGTCGATGCCGGCCGGCTTGCCGTCGGGGCCCTTGAGGTCGAGCAGTTGTTCCGGGGTCAGCCGGGTCCAGCCGGCGGTACCGGCGCCGTCGGTCTTGTAGACGTCGCTGGACAGCTCCGCCAGCGACGTGTCGATGGCCTTCTGCGGCTCCTGGCCGTAGAGCTGCTCGCTGAAGGGCTCCTGCACGGTGGTGTCGACCGGCGCATGGGGCGAGTACGGCAGTTCGACCGGCGCGCTCGCCAGGGACACCGGCGGCGCCGGCTCCTGCGGCAGCGGCTGCGAGGCCGGCTGCGGATGCAGCAGGTGATCGATCAGATTCGGCAACTGGGCAAAACGGAACGCACTGTCGAACTCTGGAAAGCTCATCGCGGCCACCCCTGGAGACTTGAACGCAGCGTATGGAGGTGGATTGTGCAGAAACAGCTGGTGCGTGCCCGAGCTAGGGTCGACCCTAGGGGCGTCGGGACTCGGGACTCGGGACTCGGGACTCGGGACTCGGGATTCGGGATTCGGGATTCGGGATTCGGGATTCGGGATTCGGGATTCGGGATTCGCGGGGCGGGAGGCGGGGGGCGGGGCGGGAGCACGGCCGTAGCGCGGCAGGGATCAACCTTCGGCCCAGGCGCGCGGTCGCCGGGCTGCGTTATGGTCGGGGTTCACCTGGAGAGGTTCCGCATGTCCCGACCGATCACCGCGCCCCGCCGCGGCCTGGCGTTGCTCGCCCTGGCCTGCGCGCTCGCCCTGCCGCTGTCCGCACCGGCCGCCGACCGCATCAGCGGCAAGGCCTTCGCCACCCGCAGCGAGGTCTATGCCCCGCACGCGATCGCCGCGACCTCGCATCCGCTGGCCACCCAGGTCGCGCTCGACGTGATGAAGGCCGGCGGCAGCGCGGTCGATGCGGCCATCGCCGCCAACGCCGCGCTCGGCCTGATGGAACCGACCGGCAACGGCATCGGCGGCGATCTGTTCGCGATCGTGTGGGACCCGAAGACCAAGAAGCTCCACGGCTACAACGGCTCGGGCCGTTCGCCGAAGTCGCTGAGCCTGGCCGAGTTCCAGAAGCGCGGGCTCAAGGACATTCCGCCGCACGGCCCGCTGCCGGTGACCGTGCCCGGCACCGTCGACGGCTGGTTCGCCCTGCACGAACGCTTCGGCCGCAAGCCGATGGCCGAGAACCTGGCGCCGGCGATCCGCTATGCGCGCGACGGTCATCCGGTGCACGAGGTTATCGCCTATTACTGGAACGCCTCGGTGCCGCGCCTGTCGAAGTGGCCCGGCTTCAAGGAGCAGTTCACCGTCGACGGCCGCGCCCCGCGCACCGGCGAGACCTGGAAGAACCCGAACCTGGCCAACACCCTGGAGAAGATCGCCCGGGACGGACGCGACGCGTTCTACAAGGGAGAGATCGCCCGCACCATCGACGCCTACTTCAAGGCCAACGACGGCTTCCTGAGCTACGACGACCTCGCCGCCCACCGTGGCGAATGGGTCGAGCCGGTCAGCACCAACTACCGCGGCTACGACGTCTGGGAATTGCCGCCGAACGGCCAGGGCATCGCCGCGCTGCAGATCCTCAACCTGCTCGAACCCTACGACCTGAAGGGCTACGGCTTCGGCAGCGTCGAGCACCTGCACCTGTTCACCGAGGCCAAGAAGCTCGCCTTCGCCGACCGCGCGCGCTGGTACGCCGACCCGGCATTCTCGAAGTCGCCGGTCGCCAAACTGATCTCCAAGGAGTACGCGGCCCAGCGGCGCAAGCTGATCTCGATGGACAAGGCCCTGCGCGAGGTGCAGCCGGCCACGCCGAAGGAACTCGACGAAGGCGACACCATCTACCTGACCGTGGCCGATGCCGACGGCATGATGGTTTCGCTGATCCAGTCGAACTACCGCGGCATGGGCAGCGGCATGGCGCCGCCGGGCCTGGGCTTCATCTTCCAGGACCGCGGCGAGCAGTTCGTGCTCAAGGAAGGCCACCCGAATTCGTTCGCGCCGGGCAAGCGCCCCTTCCACACCATCATTCCCGCGTTCGTGACCAAGGACGGCAAGCCCTGGCTGTCGTTCGGGGTGATGGGCGGGGCGATGCAGCCGCAGGGCCACGCCCAGATCGTCATCAACCTGATCGACTTCGGCATGAACCTGCAGGAAGCCGGCGACGCCCCGCGCCTGCAGCACGACGGCTCGACCGACCCGGCCGGCCAGGCCACGGTGATGAGCGACGGCGGCGAGCTCGACCTCGAAAGCGGCTTCGCCTACGAGACCGTGCGCGAACTGATGCGCCGCGGCCACAGTGTGCGCTTCGCCCACGGCCCCTACGGCGGCTACCAGGCGATCATGGTCAACCCGCACGGCGGCTACGTCGGCGCCAGCGAATCGCGCAAGGACGGCCAGGCCGCAGGGTACTGAGCGAACCGTCGGGCTCGTAATGCAGGAGCGAGGTGAGTCGCGACATGCGCAGCGACGTGAAGCGGCGCCGTCGCGGCTCCCGCCGCTCCTACCCGAAAAGCATCGCCGCGCGATTGACAGCACCGACATCGCTGTCGAACACTAATCGCGCGGCGTCGCCACGACGCCGCGCACCAGTTGCGGATCGCCCCGATGGCCGATCCGCAGTCCGGACCGAGGGGTGCTGCGACGGAACCGATGCGTTCCGCCACGCTCGATCCGCGATGCCGAGACAAGGGCGCCCTCCCGATCCAGGAGGCGTCATGCCCGTTGTTTCCCATACCGCGTCCGACGACGCGAACCTCAATCCCAGCGCCGCGCTCTGCGCCGTCCAGGCTGCCTCGAACGGCTTCCGGCTCGCCGTGGTCACCTCGACCGTCTACGCCGGCTTCCACCCCGACGATGCCGGCCTGGTCGACGCCCTGCGCGGCCACGGCATCGAGCCGGTCGCCTGCGTCTGGAACGACCCCGACGTGGACTGGACCCGCTTCGACGCGGTCCTGGTCCGCACCACCTGGGACTACTTCCGCCACTACGACGAGTTTCTCGCCTGGTACGACCATATCGAGGGGCTCGGCCTGCCGATCGCCAACGAGCTGCCCTTGCTGCGCTGGAACAGCAACAAGCGCTACCTGCTCGAGCTCGCCGCCCACGGCGTCGCCATCATCCCGACCGTGTCGGCGCGCGGCGATGCGCTCGCCGAGGCGGTCGCGGCGATGACCGGCCAGGACGTGGTGATCAAGCCCACGGTCAGCGGCGGCGCCTGGCATACCATGCGCGGCCGCGTCGGCGAAGCCGCCTTCGCCGAATTGCTGGCGGCGCTGCCGCGCGATCTCGACTATCTGGTACAGCCGTTCATGCCCGAGATCGTCGCCGAGGGCGAGTGGTCGCTGATGTTCTTCGACGGCCGTTACAGCCACGCCGTGCTCAAGAAACCGAGCGCCGGCGACTACCGCGTGCAGACCGATTTCGGCGGCAGCGCGAGCCTGACCGAACCCAGTCCGGCGATCCTAGCCGCCGCCCGGCACGCGCTCGAGGCCGTCGCCGCGCTCGGCTACCGCGACCAGGCCTATGTGCGCGTGGACGGGGTGATGACCGCCGACGGCTTCCGCCTGATGGAGCTGGAGTTCATCGAACCCTTCCTGCACTTCGCCGCGTATCCGCCAGCGGCGGCCCTGTTCGCCGCGCAACTGGCGCGGCGCTGGCCGAGCGTGCGCGAATCGGCCGCGCTCGACGCTGGATGATTCCGGCGTTGGCTGAATCCCCATAACTCAGACTCTGGACCCACCAGTGCACGCGCCGCCGAGGCGGCGCAACGGAGCCCGCATGCAAGCCGAACTCAGCGAGTCCCTGTTTTCCTACGGCACCCTGCAACAGGCCGGCGTGCAGCAGGCCACCTTCGGCCGCCTGCTCGCCGGCCAGGCCGATGCCTTGGTCGGGTATCGCCGCACGATGGTGAAGATCGAAGACGCACGGGTCGTCGCCACCAGCGGCGAGGCTTACCATCCCATCGTCGAAGCCAGCGGCGACCCGCACGACCGCGTCGAAGGCACGGTATTCGCGGTCAGCGCCGACGAGCTGGCCCATGCCGACGCCTACGAAGTCGACGACTATCAGCGTGTGCAGGCCGAACTGGCGTCGGGCCGGCGCGCGTGGGTGTACGTGAAGCGGCCCGGCTAAGGCCTCTGCCGCCATTCGATCGGCCGCCCATCGCCCCGAGCCGGGGCTCCGCCGAACCTCAGTCCGCCGCGACCGTGCGCCCGCGCGCCCATTCGCGCAGGGCGGCGACCTGCTCGCCCATCAGGACCGACAAGGGCCGGGTCTGCTTCAGCTCGGCGCGTACCTGGAAATCCGTCAGCGGCGTATTGGCCGCATGCGCGGCGTACATCGCCGCGACGATGGCCTGCTCGATCTCGGCGCCGGAAAACCCGTCGCTGGCCGAGGCGAGCCCGGCCAGATCGAAGCCTTCCGGATTCAGCGCACGCTTGCGCAGGTGGCCGGCGAACAATTCCTCGCGCACCTCGGCGACCGGCAGGTCGACGAAGAAGATCTCGTCGAAGCGGCCCTTGCGCAGCAGTTCCGGCGGCAAGGCCTCGATCTGGTTGGCGGTCGCGACCAGGAACAGCCGCGACTTGCGCTCGGCCATCCAGGTCAGCAGATAACCGAGCACGCGCCGCGACACCCCGCCGTCGCTGTCGCCGCCGTCGCCGGCCAGGCCCTTCTCGATCTCGTCGATCCACAGCACCGCCGGCGCCAACTGCTCGGCCGAACTCAAGGCCGCGCGCAAGTTCTTCTCGGTCTCGCCGTGGAACTTGTCGTACAGGGTGCCGAAGTCCAGGCGCACCAGCGGCACGCCGAAACCGGCCGCGACCGCCTTGGCGATCATCGACTTGCCGCAGCCCTGCACGCCGAGCAGCAAGATGCCCTTGGGCGGGTCCAGCCCGGGCGGCGCATCGCCGCCGACGAACACGCCGCGGCGCTGTTCGATCCAGCGCTTGATCCGGCGCGCACCGGCGACCTCGCTCATGCGCGCGCTGTCGTATTCGTAATGCAGGTGGCCGGAGCGGTTGAGCAGTTCGAACTTCAGCTTGGCCAGTTCCGGCAGATCGTCCGGCCCGATCGCGCCGTCGCGGAAGATCAGGTGGCGCGCGATCCGGCGCGCATCGACCGGGTCGAGGCCTTGCAGGTTGCGCACGATCTGCCTGACCACCTCGGCGTCGCTCTCGACCCGCCGCCCGCCATGCTCGCGCATGTAGTTCTCGGCTTCCTCGCGCACCAGCTTGAGCAACGCATTGGCGTCCGGCAGGCTCGGCCGGTGGCGCACCGCCAGCGATTCCAGGTCCGGCGGCAGCTCGACCTTGTGCCCGATCAGCACCAGCACGTGCGGCTCGCAACCGCGGCGCTGGACGATTTCGCGCAGCTGGCGCTGGGTGCTGGCATACCCCAGATAGGGATGCACATCGAACATCAGATAGATGCCGCGCTGGTCGGCGTCGCGGATCGACTGCAAGGTATTGGAGATGTCCGGCGGAACCTCGGTTTCCTCGTCGTCGCGGTCGAAATCGACCCGGCGCAGGCCTTCGGTGATCGACCAGCGGTACAGCGCCCGCCACACGTTCATCAACACCTGCCGGAACAACTCGATCACCCGCGACTCGTCGCGGGTCTCGATCACGATCAATGGGGTGTTGGCGCGGATCAGCGCCGTCAGGTCTTGCAGTTCGCTCATGGCACCGCTCTTGCATGGACACGACATGATACGGCGCGCGGACGGGGCGCTTCGGAGCGCGCGGGCAAAAGCATGGGCAACCGCAGATCCCCTATGCCCTGTGCGGGTCGTTCGCCGCGTTCGAAGGGGGCGACCGCTGGAGCCGCGATGGTTCTGGGGTGCACGTCGATCGCAGACGATCACAAGGGCTACGTCCCAACGCTGCGGCATGGCTACGGTCGCCTTCGAAACAGGCGGAGGGGGTTTGCTTTGGCTCTTGCCTTGGCTCCTCTCGCTTCCGACCCGCCCCCAACCGCACCTAAGCCTAAAGCCGCCTTGAGGCCGCGCCGCGCAACCGCGACCATGCCCCATCGTCCGACGTTCGCGATGCCCGCCCATGGCTTTCGACGCCTTCGCCCTGGTCCTGGCCATGCTGGGGCTGGGCTACCTGTTCCAGCGCTTGCGCGTGCTGCCCGACAACGCCGCGCAGACCTTGAACCTGGCGGTGCTCTACGTCTGCCTGCCGGCCGCGGTGCTGCGCTACGCGCCGCGCCTGCACCTGGAGCCGGCCCTGATCGGCGTCGCCGCGGTGCCGTGGCTGCTGCTGATCGCGACCGTCGTGTGCGTCGGCGCGCTGTCGCGCTGGCTGAAGTTCCGCCGCGACGAACACGCGGTGCTGCTGCTGACCGTCGCCCACGGCAACACCAGCTTTCTCGGCTATCCGCTGACCCGCGCGCTGATCGGCGAGCACGCCCTGCCGTACGCGGTGATCTACGACCAGTTCGGCGCCTTCCTGATCCTGTCGACCTTCGGCCTGTGGGTGCTGGCGCGGTACGGCGGCGATCGCGCGCCCACCGCCCCCGACATGGTGCGCCGGGTCCTGCGCTTCCCGCCGCTGTGGGCGCTGTCGATCGGGTTCACGCTGATGCCGGCCGAGCCGCCGGACTGGATCGCCGGCGGCCTGCAACGCCTGTCCGACGCCTTGCTGCCGTTGGCGATGCTGACCATCGGCCTGTCGGTGAAGCTGGCGCTGCCGCGCGACGAGCTCAAGCCGCTGCTGTCGGGCCTGGCCCTGAAACTGGGGCTGATGCCGGCCCTGGCCTGGCTGCTGGTGCCGCTGCTCGGCCTGCACGGCGAGATGGCGCGCGCCACCGTGCTCGAATCGGCGATGCCGTCGATGGTCACCGCCGGTGCCCTGGCGATCGCCCACCAGCTCGCCCCGCGCCTGGCCGCGGCGATGGTCGGCTACGGCCTGCTGCTGTCGTTGCTGACCTTGCCGTTGTGGGCGCGGGTGGCTCTGGGGTGACGAGTCGGCCCGACGACAGGCTGTGATGCCCGCCTGCCGCGCTCCGGCACCCGGCGACGAA
Organism: Lysobacter sp. 1R34A; assembly: GCF_051217035.1. Lineage (NCBI taxonomy): Bacteria > Pseudomonadati > Pseudomonadota > Gammaproteobacteria > Lysobacterales > Lysobacteraceae > Lysobacter > Lysobacter sp. 1R34A. The sequence goes on along the minus strand of NZ_JBPKJP010000031.1, from coordinate 24,753 downwards.
TCCTCCCATGGCCCGCCTCGCCCCCGCCCGTGATGGCCGCCGCCACACCCCCGGTGTACGCTGCGGTTTCCATCCGGAGGGAGCTCGCATGAAGACCGTGCTGGTGGCCAGTTCGAAGGGCGGCGTCGGCAAGACCACGATCGCCACCCACCTTGCCGCCCAGGCGGCCCTCGATGGCCTGCGCACGGCCTTGATCGACGCCGATCCCCAGGGTTCCTCGACCCGCTGGGCGCAGCGCCGCTCGGTCCTGGAGAGCGCGGTGCTGCCGCTCGACGGCACCCGCCGCAAGACCTGGCGCAAAAGCCTGCCCGACGACGCCCAGCGCACCGTGATCGACGCGCCGGCCGGCGCGATGGCCGAGGATCTGGAAAGTTTCCTGGAGATCGCCGACGCCGTGGTGGTGCCGATCCAGCCCTCGACCCTCGACATCGAAGCCACCGTGCCCTTCCTCGACACCCTGGCCCAGCACCCGCGGGTGCGCCGCGGCCAGCTCCGCGTCGGCCTGGTCGGCAACAAGCTCAAGCCCTGGACCAATGCCTCGCAGCAGGCCATCGAGCTGCTGCGCGAATGGCCCTACCCGGTGGTCGGGCAGATCCGCGACAGCCAGGCCTATGTGGTGATGACCGCGCTCGGCAAGAGCCTGTTCGACTACCACTCCGCACAGATCCGCGAACACCAGGCCGACTGGCAGCCGCTGCTGAAGTGGATACGCAAGTAAGGCAGGCGCCCCGGCCGCGTTCGGCGCCGGCGCTACCTTTATTCCGATCCGACAGGCATCCTCCTACGGTCGCTCTTCGCACGTCGCAACGATTGGTCCAGCCTTCGCGCGCTTGTCGTTCCCGACCCCGCTTTCCTCCGCCGCCAGAACTGCCCACTCCATGCGCGAATTGATCCTGCTCCGCCACGCCCACGCCGAGCCGGCCGCCCAAGGCCAGGCCGACCTCGACCGCCCGCTGTCCGCCGAAGGCCTGGCCGAGGCCGAGGCCGCCGGCCGCTGGCTCGCCGAGAACAAGCTGGTCCCGGACTGCGTGCTGTGTTCGCCCTCGCGACGGACGCGCGAGACCCTGGAGGCCGTGCTCGGCGCGATCGGCTATGTCGAACAGCGCATCGAGCCCTCGGTCTACGACGCGACCCCGGGCACCCTGATCGGCCTGGCCGACACCCACATCGAGGCCGAGTGGCTGATGCTGGTCGGCCACAACCCCGGCCTGGAACGCCTAGCCGCGCTGCTGCACAGCGGCCAGTCGGGCGACTACCGCGGCATGCCGCCGGGCGGGATCGCGGTATTGAGCGTGCCGGTCGGCACCGGCCTGGAACCGGGAGTGGCCCAGCTCAGCGCTTTTTGGTGGCCGTGAACCCGGCGCGGCCGGCGCCGTCGCGCTGGCGGCGCCTCCGCAACCGGGTCGCCGCCGCAGCCGCCCTGACGGCGGCGTTCGCCTGCCCGGCCTGGGCGCAGCCGACGTACCAGGCGTTCGACCCCGACCACACCCGCTTCAGCTTCGAGCTGCGCACGCGCTGGGGCCAGAAGGTCGCCGGGGTGTTTCCGCGCTACGACGGCGAGGTCGCCACCCTCGCCGACGGCCGCCACCAGGTGCGCATCCGCCTGGCCACCGGCGCGGTGCAGCTCGGCGACTCCGAGCGCTACACCCGCCTCGCCCGCGGCGAGCGCTTCTTCAATGCCCCGCTGTATCCCTACATCGAGTTCCTGTCCGAACCGCATGCGCCCGACCTGGTCCGCACCGGCGGCGCGCTACGCGGCAAGCTGACCCTGCACGGGGTCAGCCGGATGGAGACCTTCGTGCTCGGCGCGCCGGCCTGCGCCCGCCCCGGCGAGGATTGCAACGCGATCGCCCACGGCAGCGTCAGCCGCTACGACTACGGTCTGGACGGCTGGCAGTTCGCACTCGGCGACCGTGTTCGTTTCACCATGCAGGTCCGGCTCAAGCCGGGCGTGCTCAAGCACCCCGAATCCAGGCCGGCAGACCCGCGGTCCAGCGACGGCCGCTCTGGCGACAGCCGGCCGGCCGAGTCCGGCCGGGTTTCGGAATGAAAGGAGTCTTTCCGTTGAATGCGGTACCCCGCGGCCTAGCCGCCCTGCTCGTCCTGTCGCTGTCGGCCTGCGCGACGCTGAGCCCGGCGCAGCGCGACCGCGCCAGTGAAATCGCCGCCCAGGCGCGCTCCAACCGGATCGACTGCGCCGCCGCCGACGCCTGCGCCCAGCCCTCGCCGCTGCGCGAACTGGGCAGCAAGGCCCTGGCCGCCTCGACCCCGGAGCAGCCGCGCCACTACGCGGTCATCCTCGACCGGGGCCCCGACGCCCTGCTCGCGCGCATCGACCTGATCCGCGGCGCTACCCGCACCCTCGACCTGCAGACCTACATCTACGACGAGGACGACGCCGGCAAGCTCGTGCTCGACGAACTGCTCGCCGCCGCCCGCCGCGGCGTGCGCGTGCGCCTGCTGATGGACCAGCTCGCCGCGCTGCGCCACATCGACACCCTGGCCGCGCTGTCCGGCGCCCACGTCAACCTGGAAGTGCGGCTGTACAACCCGGTGCTGCAGCGCGCCCGCATCACCTATCCGCAGTACGTGCTGGCCGCGGCCTGCTGCTGGCGCCGGCTCAACCAGCGCATGCACACCAAGTTGCTGCTCGCCGACGGCCGGGTCGGCATCGCCGGCGGCCGCAACTACCAGGACGACTATTACGACTGGGACGACGAGTACAACTTCCGCGACCGCGACGTGCTGGTCGCCGGCCCGGTCGCCGAGGTCATGGGCACCGACTTCGACCTGTTCTGGAGCGACCGCCGCAGCGTCCCGGTCGAACGCCTCGGCGACGTCGGCCGGCGCCTGCTCGCCGACGGCGTGCCGGCCCTGCCGAAGACCGAGTTCGAGCGTCCCAAGCGCGCCCAGGCCATGCTCGACGATGCCGCCAACGCCGAGACCGTGCGCGAGCGCGTCGCCGCGCACGCGATCGAAGTCGGGCAGGTGCGCTACATCTCCGACACCCCCGACAAGCATCGCGAGAACAGCGACGTCAGCGCGCTGGCGTCCGACTCGCTGCGCAACCTGATCGCCAATTCGCGCAAGGAAGTGATGCTGCAGACGCCGTACCTGGTGCTGTCGAAGGCCGCGCAGAAATTGTTCAGCGACCTGCACGAACGCCCCGACGCGCCGCGCGTGATCGTCTCCACCAACAGCCTCGCGGCGACCGACGCCTTCATCGCCTACGCCCTGTCGTACAAGTACAAGCGCCGCTACCTGCGCGAATTCGGCTTCAACATCTACGAATACAAACCGTTCCCGGCCGACGCGCCGATCGACATCGCCGCGACCGGCGCGACCCTGCCCGCGCTCGGCCTGCCGGGCCTGCCCGAGCAACCCGAGCCGTCGGCGCGCTCGCGCCGGCAGGACCGCAGCAGCGTCGCCTACCCCTATCAATACCGGCGGCCGCTGTCGCGCGAATACGCCGCCACCCGCTACGCGCGCCGCCGCAGCAACGAACCGGTGCCGCTCAAGCGCGCCGGCGTGCGCATCGGCATGCACGCCAAGTCGATGGTCATCGACGACCGCATCAGCGTGATCGGCACCCACAACTTCGACCCGCGCGGCGATCACTACAACACCGAGAGCGCGGTGGTGATCGAGGACGAGGCCTTCGCCCGCGCCCTCGGCGACAGCATCCGCCGCGACATCGCCCCGGCCAATTCCTGGGTGATCGCGCGCCGCGACAAGCCGCCGGTGTTCTCCGGGCTGGAGTATTCGATCGCGAAGATCTCCGAACACCTGCCGCTGTTCGACCTGTGGCCGGTGCGTTATGCGACCAGCTACGAGTTCGTGCCCGGCCCGAACTGCCCGAGCCCGCTGTACCGCACCGACCCGGGCTTCCGCGCCTGCTACAAGCCGGTCGGCGATTTCCCCGAGGTCAACCTCGGCGTGAAGAGCCTGACCACGCGCATGTTCACCGCCTTCGGCGCGGGGCTGGCGCCGATTCTTTGATCCGGGCGCTGCTTGCGCGCCATGGGGCGGCGGCGCGGCGCTGATCCGCTGCGGTCGGCCGCATCGGCACCGGATTGAACTCGCCCGGCCGGTACGTGTCTGAGCGGGTGCGATTCAAGCCCACGGACCGGAGCCTTTCGATGCGCATCGTCGCCTTGCTTGTGAGCATATTGGGCGTACTGGCATTCGGCAGCGCGCTCGTTTATTCGTTCGTGCGGCCCACTGCGATCGAATCGTTGGCCCGCGACCTGATCCGGATCGAAGTAGAGCAGCGCGTCGGCGAAACCCTGCGTCCCCTGGATGACACCGCGATGTCGCGGATCGCCACGCGAATGTCCGAACGCGGCCGTGCGCGGATCGCGCAGATCGGCGAGCAATTGCAAGCCGGCTTGCCGCGCCGGGTCGCCGAGATCGCGACGCAGATGCGCGATCCCGACTGCGCCTGCCGCGGTCGGATCGAAGCCGGCGCTACCGCGGCGCTGCAGATGCAGCGCGCGCGACTGCTGGATTCGGACACGCGCCTGACCCGCGCGATCCGCGCCAAGTACGTGCAAGTCGCCGACGCCTTGATCGGCGAATTCCGCATCTTCAGCACTGCGAATCTGCTGGTGTTCGGAATGCTCGGCGTGGTGACGCTGACCCGGCCTCGCGCCGGTCTGCATTTGTTGCTGCCAACCCTGGTGATGCTGGGTGCGGCGGCCATCACCGCCTATTTCTATCTGTTCCAGCAGGACTGGCTGCGCACTGTCGTGTTCGGCGACTACGTGGGTTTGGCCTATTTTCTTTACCTGGGGCTGGCGGGCGTTTGGCTGAGCGACATCTCGTTCAATCATGCACGCCTGACCACCGCGACGATCAACGGCGCCGGCGCAGCGGTCGGCGTGGCGTTCAACCTCTTGGCCTGCTGAAGCTCGCACACCGAGCTTATCGGCCGAGCGCTCCGGTATCGCTCCGAGTATGGGGCCCCGTAATTGGCGCTCTGCCCCGATCGTACCGGGAGCGGCCATGGCCCATGGCCGAGCGCCCTCGGCGTCGTGATGCGCACGCGGCCGATCCGGCTTTCTCCCCCTGCGGTTGGCCGCATCCGCCGCCCGGCATAGGTCTTCAGTCATAGATACGCGATTGCAACCTCCGCGCCCCTCGCCACATCTCTATCCACAATCCCGGCGCTTGCATCCAGCCGCCGGGGCCCGGAACCCCCACCGGGGACCCCGGAACACCAGGGCATGACTTCCAGCACATAGGCAAGATTGTTTAGGTGTTGTACTTTACCAACACACCGAGTCACTACACCCCCACGACACAGGAAGACCGCCATGAACGCCCAGAACGCCCGTACCGTTTCCCCGACCGCCACGACCGCTCCGGCCACTGTCCAGGCCGCCCCGACCGTCCGCCACCAGCACCGCCAGCGCGATTTCGGCGTCGGCTACGGCAACAGCAGCGGCTATGCCAGCAATCGCAGCTACGCCAGCAACTGGGTCCAGCCGCGCTTCCGCTTCGCCTGATCGCAGACGTCCGTCCATGGGCCGGCCGAACGCGGTGATGATCTTCCCCTCTTTCCGACCCGGACCGGCGCGTACAGTCCCCACTGTTCGACGCGCGCCGTTCCGGGCTTTTTAGAGGACGCCGGGGCCGCCCGACCGCCCCGCGCCAACGCCCAAGCCCCGCTCCGTCGCCTCACCGCAGCATCCGAAGCACGCCCTCAACGCCGGCGAACTGACGCGCGACTGGCCCGGCCGCGGCATCGCCGCTATCGTGAGGCGATGAATGCCTCCGACACCGCTCCCTCCGCCGCGCGTTCCCTGTTCCGCGGCACCGACACCGTCGCCGATCTCAACCGGCTCTCGCGCAACACCGCGATGGAGCCGCTCGGCATCGTCTTCACCGAAATCGGCCCGGACTACGTCCGCGGCACCATGCCGGTCGACGCGCGTACCCACCAACCTTATGGCCTGCTCCACGGCGGCGCCTCGGTCCTGCTCGCCGAGACCCTGGGCAGCAGCGCGGGCAACCTCAGCGCGCCCGAAGGCAAGATGTGCGTCGGCATCGAGATCAACGCCAACCACGTCCGCGGCGTGCGCAGCGGCACCGTCACCGGCACCGCGCGGCCGCTGCACATCGGCGCCAGCACCCAGGTCTGGGAAATCCGCATCGAGGACGAGGCCGGCAGACTGGCCTGCATCTCGCGCCTGACCCTGGCCGTGGTACCCAAGCCCTGACCCGGCGAGTAGGCTAGGACCTCATCCGGCGCAGCAGCGCCGGTTTTGCTGACTCGCGAGAACCCCGTGCGCCGACCCACCATCAAAGACGTCGCCGAACTGGCCCAGGTCTCGCTGAAGACCGTCTCGCGAGTGATCAACGACGAGTCCGGCGTCCGTGCCCGTACCCGCGCCCGGGTCCACGAAGCGATCGCCGAACTCGACTACCGACCCGACCCGTCCGCGCGCAGCCTGCGCAGCGCGCAGCCGTACGCGCTCGGCGTGGTCTACGACAACCCGAACCCGTACTACATCATCAGCGTGCAGAACGGCGTCCTCGCCGCCTGCCGCGAAACCGGCTACGGCCTGCAGATCCATCCTTGCGATTCGTCCTCGCCGCTGCTCGCCGCCGACCTGATCGACCTGGTCCAGGGCGCGCGCCTGGCCGGCCTGGTGCTGGCGCCGCCGATGTCCGAGCGCATGGAACTGGTCAGCGAACTGGTCGCCCACGGCATCCGCCTGGTGCGCATCGTCTCGGCCGCCGAAGACCCGAAGGACGGCTCGCCCTGCGTCTGGGTCGACGACCGCGACGCCGCCTACGACATCACCGAGCACCTCATCCAGCTCGGCCACCAGCGCATCGGCTTCCTGTGGGGCGGCAAATCGCACCGTTCGAGCTGGGAACGCTACAAGGGCTATGCCCAGGCGCTCAATGACTACGGCATCGCCGAAGACGAGAACCTGGTGTTGCCGGGCGACTACTCCTTCGACGACGGCTTCCGCGGCGCGCGGCGCTTGTTCGCCCTGCCCGACCGCCCGACCGCGATCTTCGGCAGCAATGACGAAATCGCCGCCGGCGTGCTGGCCGCGGCGAAGTCCAGCGGCATGCACGTGCCCTACGACCTGTCGATCGCCGGTTTCGAAGACAGCCCCTTCTCCAAGCAGTCCTGGCCGACCCTGACCACCGCCCGCCAGGCCACCGAAGAGATCGCCCGTCACGCCGCGTATCGGCTGATCGCCGAATTGCGCCGCGAAGTCGACCAACCGCTGGAAGTCCCCCCGAACGAAGGCTTCAGCCCGATCCTTGTGGTCCGCGGTTCGACCGCCCCGCCGCGGCCGTTGGCGACGCCGTAAGCGGCGCAGCCCGATCACGACGCTCTCTGCTTTGTCCCTCCCGTTCGAAACGGCGGGCCAGTAGACCGTTGCCGTTGCGGTTGCCGTGGCTGTGCGCGGCTTCGCTAGCGAAGGCCCGGGAGCCCCGGAGGGTGGCCTGCAGGGGTGCAGGCCGTTTTTCATCGGGACAGGGATGTCCCGTATGCAGAGCCCTGCGGATGCATCGCTCGTGCGGGCTAGCGATTCAAAACAAGCAACTTCTTTGGTTACCTTTCTTTTGCTGCTTTAGACAAAAGAAAGTAAACCGCCGCTTTAGTGGCGGAAGCTTTGGATTTGATGTTGATCTTTCTTGAAGCTTGCGCCGCAAGACCATAACGACGTGGTCGCGGCTTGCGCCGCTCCTACCTTGGCGAAATTGCGTCGCTTCGATGAATGACGGCGGCTTTGTTGTCTCTGCGCGTTCCGTGGTCGCGACTTACCTCGCTCCTACAAAGGAAAGAATCGCGACAGCAGCTTGCTAGAAACCACCGCATCCCGATCGATCACCCGCGCAACGCCACCGCCTCGCGCGCCAGCGCCTCCACCTTGCTCCAATCGCCGGCCTTGACCGCCGCCGCGGGCGCCACCCACGAACCGCCCACGCAGGGCACGTTCTTCAACGCCAGGTATTCGTGCGCGTTGTGCGCGCCGATGCCGCCGGTGGCGCAGAAGCGCAGTTCCGGCAACGGGCCGCCGATCGCTTTCAGGGCGGTGGCGCCGCCGATCGATTCGGCCGGGAAGAACTTGAGCTGGGTGTAGCCGTGCTCGAACAAGGCCATCGCTTCCGACGCGGTCGCCACGCCCGGCAGCCACGCCAGGTCGATGTCGCGCGCGGCGGCGATCAGGCCCGGGGCGCTGCCCGGCGACACCGCGAAGGTCGCGCCGGCCTTGAGCGCATCGCTGAAGTCCGACGGCTTGCGCACGCTGCCGACGCCGACCGCAGCGCCTTCGACTTCGGCGGCGATCGCGCGCACCGCATCGAGCGCCACCGCGGTGCGCAGGGTCACTTCGATCGCCGGCAAGCCTCCGGCGACCAGGGCGCGCGCCAACGGCACGGCGTCCTTCAAGTCGTCGATCACCAACACCGGCACCACCGGCGCCAGGGCCAGCACCGCGGCGACGCGCGCCTGCAGATCCTGCATCGAACTCATTGCCTCACTCCTGTGGTTCGCGGCGTCGCGCTCAATCCCGCGCAGCCACTTCGTCGATATGTTTGAGCAGATCGGCCGGGTCTTCATAGACGCGGAAGGCGCCGGCGCGTTCGAGTTCCTCCTGGCCGTAGCCGCCCGAGAGCAGGCCCACGCCGAGCGCGCGCGCGCGCCGCGCGGCGAGCAGGTCCCAGATGCTGTCGCCGACCACGACCGAGTTCTCGATGTCGGCGCCGAGCTTGTCGGCGGCGGCCAGGAACAGATCGGGATCGGGCTTGGCGTGCCTGACCATGTCGCGGGTGATCACCGGGGTGACGTCGGGGTCGACGCCCAGCGCGACCAGATTATGACGCGCGGTTTCCATGCGTCCGCTGGTGGCGATCGCCCACGGGATCCGGTTCTCGGTCAGGTAGGCGAGCAACTCCACCGAACCCGGCAGCGGCCGGATCTGGGTCGCCTGCCGGCCATAGGCCTCGGCATGCAGACGGTGCAATCGCTCGATGCGCTCGGGGGTGATGTCGATCCCGGTCTCGCGCAGCAGAATGTTGGTGAACAAGCCGCCGCTCATGCCGATCTTGCGGTGGATGCGCCACACCGACAGCGGGATGCCGTCGGCGTCGAGCGCCTGCTTCCAGGCGAGCACGTGCTGGTAGACGCTGTCGACGAGGGTACCGTCGAGATCGAACAAGAAGGTGGTGCGTACGGGAGCGGGCATGGGGGACCAGGCTGGGGATTAGGGATTCGGTCGTGCGATCACAGCGGCGACGCGCCGAACACGCCGGCGCCCTTGTCCGCGGGCGCGGCATAGTCGCGGAATGCGGCGAACAACTCGCGGCCGAGGCCGACGTGGTGCGAGGACAGGTCGACGACCGCGCTCTCGCGCTCGCTCCAGTCCGCCGGCGCCAGCACGCCGAGGGTGCCGGCGATCGCGTCGACGCGCAGCACGTCGCCGTCGCGCAACTTCGCCAGCGGGCCGCCGCAAGCGGCTTCCGGAGTCACGTGGATCGCCGCCGGCACCTGTCCGGACGCGCCCGACATGCGGCCGTCGGTGACCAGGGCGACGCGGTGGCCGCGCTTTTGCAGCACGCTCAGGGTCGGGGTGAGCTGGTGCAGTTCCGGCATGCCGTTGGCGCGCGGGCCCTGGAAGCGCACGACCACGATCACGTCGCGGTCGAGTTCGCCCCGCTCGAAGGCCTGCTTGACCTGATGCTGCTCGGTGAACACGCGGCACGGCGCCTCGACGATCCAGCGGTCCTCGGGCACGGCCGACACTTTGATCGCGGCGGTGCCGAGATTGCCGTCGAGCACGCGCAAGCCCCCGTCGACGCGGAACGGTTCGCCGACCGGGCGCAGCACCGCGGTGTCGGCGCTGATCGGCGCCGACGGCACGTGCACGACCTGGCCGGAGTCGTCGAGCCGCGCCTCGATGCGGTAACGCGCCAGGCCCGGGCCGGCGACGGTTTCGACATCGCCGTGCAGCAGGCCGTGATCGAGCAGTTCGCCGATCAAGTAGGCCAGGCCGCCGGCAGCGTGGAAGTGGTTCACGTCGGCGCTGCCGTTCGGATACACCCGCGCCAGCAGCGGGATCGCCGAGGACAGCGCATCGAAATCCTCCAGCCGCAGTTCGATGCCGGCCGCGGCCGCCATCGCGATCAAATGCAGCAGGTGATTGGTCGAACCGCCGGTGGCGTGCAGGCCGATCACGCCGTTGACGATCGCGCGTTCGTCGACGATGCGGCCGATCGGCCGGTAGTCGTCGCCGAGCGCGGTAATTTGCGCGGCGCGGTGCGCGGCCTGCGCGGTCAGCGCATCGCGCAGCGGCGTGTTCGGATGGACGAAACTCGAGCCCGGCAGATGCAGGCCCATCAGCTCCATCAGCATCTGGTTGGAGTTGGCGGTGCCGTAGAAGGTGCAGGTGCCGGGACCGTGGTAGCTGCGCGCTTCGGCTTCGAGCAGCTCCTCGCGCGAGGCCTCGCCGGTGGCATAGCGCTGGCGCACCCGCGACTTCTCGTCGTTCGGCAGGCCCGAGGTCATCGGCCCGGCCGGCACGAAGATGCCCGGCAGGTGGCCGAAGTGCAGCGCGCCGATCAACAGCCCCGGCACGATCTTGTCGCACACGCCCAGGTACAGCGCGGCGTCGAACATGTCGTGCGAGAGCGCGATCGCGGTCGACATGGCGATGACGTCGCGCGAAAACAGCGACAGCTCCATGCCTTCGCGGCCCTGGGTGACGCCGTCGCACATCGCCGGCACGCCGCCGGCGACCTGCGCGGTCGCGCCGGCTTCGCGCGCGGCGGCCTTGAGCAGGTCCGGAAACCGCTCCAGCGGCTGGTGCGCCGACAGCATGTCGTTGAATGAGGTGACGATGCCCAGATTGGGCGCGTAGCCCGAGCGCAGCGCGCTCTTGTCGCCGGGCGCGCAGGCGGCGAAACCGTGGGCGAGATTGCCGCAGGACAGGCGCCGGCGTTGCGGGCCGCTGCTCAACGCCGCGTCGATGCGGGCGAGATAAGCATTGCGGCGCGCGCGGCTGCGTTCCTGGATGCGGTGCGTGACTTGCGCGACGACGGGATGTAGATGGGTATTCACGGGTACTCGATGAGTGCGGGGCACTGGCGAAAGAGGCCGAACAGTCCCCCTTCGAAAAGAGGGTGAGGGGGATTCGCTCCGCCTACACCTTCCCGAGAAGACGAGGCAAAAGCAAATCCCCCCGCGTCGCGATGCGACGCGGTCCCCTTGGAAAGGGGGCGACAGCAAAGGCCTGAGCTTGGGAGGGGAGGGAGCCTGGGCCTGACTGTCTGCGGAGTCCAAGAATGCTGCGGACTCCAAGGGTGGAGCGGGAGAGATCGGGCGGGTTCGGGACTCGGGACTCGGGACTCGGGATTCGGAGCTAGAGAACTAGAGGAACTGGGAACTAGGAACCGGAAATCGCAGCTAGCGGCGATCGATGGCATTCGACGGCTCAGGGACTCCAGTACAGGGTCGGCGTTGCCGGTGCGCCGCTCAGCACCGAGCGGATCGGCAGGGTGCTGCGCGGGTCGCGCTGGGCGCCGTCGAGCACCGCGCGCTTCTTCTCGCCTTCGATGTGCAGGTACAGCGCCGGTGCGGTGAAGATCGCGCTCAGGGTCAGGGTCATGCGCGGTTCCGGCATCGCCGCGGTGCGGATCGACATCACCGGCGCGCGGCCGCGCGGCTGCAGGCCGATTTCGCGCAGGGCCGGGTTGTCGTAGCCCAGATCGGGGAACAACGAGGCCACGTGGCCGTCGTCGCCCATGCCGAGCACCGCGACGTCGAGCGGCAGGCCTTCATTGGCGATCTTGGTCAGCACCGGCATCAGCGCCGCTTCCGGCGTTTCGGTCGGGCGGTACAGCGGCAACAGGCGCGCGACCGCGGCGTTGTGCCGCAACAGATATTCGCGCAGCAGGCGCTCGTTCGAACGCGGATGCTCCGGCGGCAGCCAGCGCTCGTCGATCGGCAGCACCGTCACCCGCGCCCAGTCCAAGGTCTGGGTGGACAGGGCCTGGAAGAAGCGCTTCGGGGTATTGCCGCCGGACAGCGCGATGGAGGCCTCGCCGTGGCGCGCGAGCGCGCCGCGCAGATCCGCGGCGACCTGTTTCGCCAGGGCTTGCGCCAACTGTTCGCCATCGTCGAACAAGCGCTCGTGCAACGGCAGGGGCAAGGGTTCGATCACTTTCAGTCGCTCAGCCTGCATCTTCATGCCAGGTCCTCCCATCGCGTTCGATCAAGGCCACTGCGGCGCTCGGGCCCCAGCTGCCGGCGGTGTACGGGCGCGGCGCGTCGGCGCTCGCGGCCCAGGCGGCGCGGATCGGATCGATCCACTTCCAGGCCGCGTCGACTTCGTCGCGGCGCATGAACAGCATCGGATTGCCGCGCACCACGTCCATCAACAGGCGCTCGTAGGCATCGGCCTGGCGCCCGCCGAAGGCCGCGGCGAAACTCATGTCCAGCGGCACGTGGCGCAGGCGCAGGCCGCCCGGGCCCGGCACCTTGTTCATCAGCCACAGCTTCACGCCCTCGTCGGGCTGCAGGCGCAGCACCAGCTTGTTCGGCGCCAGGCGGCTGGACGGGTCCTGCTCGGTAAGGTCTTCGAAGATCGAGTGCGGCACCTGGCGGAAGGTCACCACGATCTCGGACGAACGCTCGGCCAGGCGCTTGCCGGTGCGCAGGTAGAACGGCACCCCGGCCCAGCGCCAGTTCTTCACTTCGGCCTTGATCGCGACGAAGGTCTCGGTGAGCGACTGCGCGCCGAGTTCCTGCGCGTAGCCCGGCACCGCGCGGCCTTCGACCGCGCCGGCCTTGTACTGGCCGCGCACGGTGGACTGCGCGGCGTTGCCGTTCTCGATCGGACGCAGGGCGCGCAGCACTTTGAGCTTTTCGTCGCGGATCGCGTCGGCGGCGAGCGAGGACGGCGGCTCCATCGCGACCAGGCACAGCAGCTGCAGCAGATGGTTCTGGACCATGTCGCGCAGCGCGCCGGACTTGTCGTAGTACGGCGCACGCGATTCCACGCCGACGGTTTCGGCGACGGTGATCTGTACGTGATCGATGTGTTCGGCCTTCCACAGCGGCTCGAACAGGGCGTTGCCGAAGCGCAACGCGGTCAGGTTCTGCACCGTTTCCTTACCGAGGTAATGGTCGATGCGGAAAATCTGGGTTTCGGCGAACACCCGGCCGAGCGCGTCGTTGATCGCGTCGGCGCTGACGCCGTCCTTGCCGAGCGGCTTCTCGACCACCACGCGGGTCTTCGGCCCGACCAGGCCGTGCGAGTGCAGGCGGTCGCCGACCACGCCGAACAAGTCCGGGCCGACCGCGAGGTAGAACACGCGGACGCGCTCCTGGTCGGGGAACTCGGCGGCGAACTCGGGCCAGCCGGCGTCGGAGCTGAGATCGAGGCGGCGGTAGGACAACAGCGCCAGGAAGCCCGCCAGCGCCTCGCCGTCGCGCGCCTGCTCGCCGGCGAAGTCGAGCAGCGCCTCGCGGATCTTGCCGCGGTAGTCCTCGTCGCTGCGCTCGTCGCGAGCGATCGCGACGATGCGGGTGCCGGCGACGATCTGGCCGTCGACATAGCGGTGGAACAAGGCGGGCAGGAGCTTGCGCAGCGCGAGGTCGCCGGTACCGCCGAAGATCACCAGGTCGAACGGGGCCAGCGGCGCCAGATGCGGGGCGTGGGAGGGGGTCGGCACGGAGTAGACACTCATGGGCGGGCTCGGACAGGTCTCGTAAGGAACCATACCAGTAAAGATACCAGTAAGATACCACTTCGACAAATTAACCAATTTTCAATCATTTACGCAGGCATATCAGACACTTGTTGCCGCCAGTGGTCTGCGACTGGTATCTTTTTGCCATGCAGCCCTATTTGGTCAGCGAGTTCCGCCGCCAGAGCGACGCCCGACGCGCGCCGGCCTATCAGCACCTGCGCCGGTCGCTGCAGCACGCGATCGAAAACGGCGAGCTGACCGCCGGCCAGGCCCTGCCGGGCGAACGCGAGCTCGGCAAGCTGCTCGACCTGTCGCGGGTGACCGTGCGCAAGGCCATCGCCGGCCTGGTCGCCGACGGCCTGCTGGTGCAGCGCCAGGGCGCCGGCACCTTCGTCGCCGAACGCATCGTCAAATCGTTCTCGCGCCTGACCAGCTTCACCGACGACCTGCGTGCGCGCGGGCTCGACCCGCGCTCGACCTTCCTCGAACGCGGCCTCGGCGAGGTCACGCCGGAAGAGGCGATGGCCCTGAACCTGTCGCCGGGCGCCGGAGTGATCCGCTACTACCGCCTGCGCACCGCCGACGGCGTCGCGCTCGCGCTGGAACGCACGGTGGTGCCGGCCTCGGTGATCGCCCATCCCGATTTCGTCGAGAACTCGCTGTACGAAGCCTTCGCCAAGCTCGGCATCCAACCGGCCCGCGCCCTGCAGCGCCTGCGCGCGATCGCCTTCGACGCCGAACAGGCGCGCCTGATGAACCTGCCCGAAGGCGCCCCCGGCTTGTTCATCGAACGTCGCACCTTCCTCGACGACGGCCGCGTCGTCGAATTCACCCGATCCTTCTACCGCGGCGACGCCTACGACTTCGTCGCCGAACTGCAGAGCGAACCCACGCCGTGACCACAGACACCCTGCTCGACGCAACCAGTACGCGCATGTACGCCGAAGCGCAGGAAGCCGGCGAGGCCGTCGCCCGCCAGTTCGCCGCCAACGCCGACGTCGTCGACGACCTCGCCGAACGCCTGCAGAAACACCCGCCGCGCTTCATCGTCACCTGCGCGCGCGGCAGCTCCGATCACGCCGCCACTTACGGCAAGTATTTGTTCGAGACCCAGCTCGGCCTGGTCACCGCCTCGGCCTCGCCCTCGGTCGGCTCGGTCTACGCGATCCAGCCCAAGCTCGACGGCGCCCTGTTCGTGACCGTCTCGCAATCGGGCAAGAGCCCGGACCTGGTGCGCAACGCCGAGATCGCCAAGGCCGCCGGCGCCCACGTCGTCGCCCTGGTCAACGTGACCGACTCGCCGCTGGCGCGGATCGCCGACACCGTGCTCGGCCTGCACGCCGGCCCGGAAACCAGCGTCGCGGCGACCAAGAGCTATCTGTGCTCGCTGGCCGCTTTGCTGCAGCTGACCGCGCGCTGGAGCAGCGACGCCGCCCTGTTCAATGCCGTGCACGCCCTGCCCGATGCGCTGGGCGAAGCCTGGCGACAGGATTGGTCGCCGCTGGTCGACGGCCTGGTCGACGCGCACAACCTGTTCGTGGTCGGTCGCGGCCTCGGTCTCGGCGCAGCGCAGGAAGCCGCGCTCAAGTTCAAGGAAACCTGCGGCCTGCACGCCGAAGCCTTCAGCAGCGCGGAAGTGCGACACGGCCCGATGGCGATCGTCGGCCCCGGCTTTCCGGTGCTGGCCTTCGCCCAGGACGACGGCACCGGCGACGGCACCGTCGCGGTGGCGCGCGAGTTCCGCACCCGCGGCGCGCCGGTGTGGCTCGCCGCGCCGGGCGTGCCCGGCGGCGACGTGTTGCCGACCGCGCGCTCGGTGCATCCGGCGTTGACGCCGCTGCTGACCGTGGCGAGCTTCTACAAGGCGGTCAACGCCTTGTCGGTGGCGCGCGGGCACAACCCGGACCTGCCGCCGCATCTGAACAAAGTCACCGAAACCGTCTGAGGCCCCGCATGTCCGCCACCGCCTTCGTCAACGGCCGCGTGCTCAGCGAGCGCGGCTTCGAGTCCGACCTGAGCGTCATCGTCGAGGAAGGCCACATCGTCGCGGTGGTGCCGGGGCCCGCGCCGAGCGGCGCGCAAGCGGTGGACCTGCACGGCCAATATTTGGTGCCGGGCTTCATCGACACCCAGGTCAACGGCGGCGGCGACGTGTTGCTCAACGACACGCCTACCGTCGACGGCATCCGCCGTATCGCGCAGGCGCATCGCCAGTACGGCACCACCGGGATGCTGCCGACGCTGATCAGCGACGACGTCGAGGTGATGGTTGCGGCGATCGACGCCGTGCGCGAGGCGATTCGCCAGGGCGTGCCGGGCATCCTCGGCCTCCATCTCGAAGGCCCTTACTTGGCGCCGGCGCGCAAGGGCGTGCACAACCCGGACAAATTCCACACCCCGAGCGAGGACGAACTCGACCGGATCGCCTCGCTCGGCGTCGGCAAGACCATGCTTACGCTCGCGCCCGAGCGCTTCAGCAACGCCGGCCTGGAAGCGCTCGCCGCGCGCGGCGTGCTGGTCTGCGCCGGCCATACCGCCGCCGACTACGAGCGCCTGCGCGATGCCTTCGCCCATGGCGTGCGCGGCGTGACCCATCTGTTCAACGCGATGACGCCGCTCGGCAGCCGCGAACCCGGCGGCGTCGGCGCCTGCATCGAAGACCCGAACAGCTGGTGCGGCGTGATCGTCGACGGCGAACACGTCCACGACGCCTCGCTGCGCATCGCCATCGCCGCCAAACCGCGCGGCAAGATCATGCTGGTGACCGACGCGATGCCGCCGGTCGGCGGCACGCAGGAAGATTTCGTCCTCTACGGCGAAACCATGACCTGCCGCGACGGCAAATGCACCACCGCCGCCGGCACCCTCGCCGGCTCCGCGCTCGACATGGCCAGCGCGGTGCGCAACACCGTGCAGCGCCTGGGCCTGCCGCTCGACGAAGCCTGCCGCATGGCCTCGACTTATCCGGCCGAGTTCCTCGGCCTGGGCCATGAGTTGGGACGCATCGCCCCGGGTTATCGCGCCGACCTGGTCACCTTGAACGACGAGTTGCGGGTCACGGGCAGCTGGATCGGCGGATTGGCCTGAGCCCGGCCCGCCCGCACGAGTGCGAATGCGGGCTGCGGCGCGGCGTGTCGGCGGTGCGTTCGGCGATGGCGTCTCTCAATCGCACTGTTTGGTCGCGCTACCGGACGGATCAGCGCGCGCCGGCGTGGCCGGCGGGCTGCGCGTCGTCGCCAGGAACGAGCCCAGCAACACCAGCACGAAGCCTGCGCACATGCCGTAGGTGAGCGGTTCGTCCA
The DNA here is from genome assembly GCF_051217035.1 of Lysobacter sp. 1R34A. Lineage (NCBI taxonomy): Bacteria > Pseudomonadati > Pseudomonadota > Gammaproteobacteria > Lysobacterales > Lysobacteraceae > Lysobacter > Lysobacter sp. 1R34A. The sequence goes on along the minus strand of NZ_JBPKJP010000031.1, from coordinate 7,732 downwards.
GCAAGGTCACGCCCAGCAGCAAGGCCACCAGCGGATTGAGATAGGTGATGACGGTGGCGCGGGCCGGGCCCGCCTCGGCGATCAGGGCGAAGAACAACAGAAACGCCAGCGCGGTGCAGACCACGCCCAGGATCGCTATCGACCCGGCTGCCCGCACCGTGATCTGCGCCGGCCAGGCGCCGAGCGCGAACGGCGTATAAGCCAGCGCCGCCAACGCCAGCGACGCGGCGATCACGCCCAGGGGCCGCACGTTCGACAGGTAACGGCTGATGATGATCGGGCCGAGCGCATAGCCCAATGCGGTCGCCAATGCGGCAGCCATCGCCCAGCGGTTGGAGACGTCGATGTCCAGGCCCACCAGGGCCGCTACGCCTGCCAGGCCGACGCCGAGGCCCAGCAACCGGCGCCCGTCCAGCTTCTCGTGACCGCCGATGGCCATCAGGCCGGCGGTCATCACCGGGACCGTGGCGATCAACAGACCGGCGGTCGAACTGTTGATGCGGGTCTCGGCATAGCCGAGCAGCCACCACGGAATGCTGATCTCGACCAGGGTGAACGCGAGCAAGGGCCGCCAATGGGACAGCAGCGGCCGCAACTCGCCGCGCGCGGCCGCGATCGGCAGCAACAACGCCGCGCCGATGAGCGTGCGCCCGAACGCGACCGTGACCGGCGACACGTCGGCCACCGCGACCCGGATCAGCAGGTAAGGCACGCCCCAGATCACTCCCAAGGCGAGGAACAGCCACCAGGCGCGCCGGCTCATGCCGTCCTCCGCGCGAGCACGCTGCGCCAGGGACCGTCCCGGCCGTCGAAGCGCGAGTCCCAGCCGACCATGAAACCTGCCTGCCGCAGACGCTGGTCCAGTCCTGCTGCCGACCAGCGCACCACCCGATAGTCGCCCGAGTCGCCGTGCTCCCAGAACTCGTCGTCGCCCAACGGGTACGACAGCAGCAAGGCTCCGTCCGCAACCAGAGCCTGCGCCAGCTTGCGCAACACGCCGTCGATGTCGGCGCGTTCGAAATGCTGCAGCACGCACAGCATCGCGATGCCCGCATGGCGGCCCTCGATCTCATCGGTGAGCAGATCGAAGACCTCGGCCCGCCGACCGCGCAGGGCCTGGAAGTCGCAGAAGGCCTGGGTCACGTCGGTGCGACGGACCGGCACCGCCAGCGCCTCGAGGAAATCCGCATCCCAACCGGGCCCCGAGCCGATCTCCAGCACGCCCTCGCCGGACGGCAAGGCCTCGGCGAACCGCCGCAGCGCCTCCGCGCCCGCGGCCGACGGTTGCGACGACACCGAGACGGCATAGTCGTGCGCGCATTTTTCGTAGGCGGCGACAGTGCGCCGGTTGCTGGACTGAGACGGTGCCATCGGGACGATCTCCTGCATTCATGCATTGCCGCCGAGACCGCCATCTAAACATAGGCGGGGGCGGGATGGAGGCCGGTATTGTGGAATGCCGGATGCGGCGCAAGGGACGCGGTGAAGTCGTGGTTTGCGTCGCTTCTGCATCGGCCAGGCGGGGTACGTCGCGAGGCCGAACCGGCGCGGTCGCGGCTTGCGCCGCTCCTACCCTGGGGCTACCGCATCCGTGTGTCGCTGCGAATCTGCCCCTGTAGGCGCGACGTGAGGCGCGACGCTGGATGCGCAGGGATGACGAGGCTGGCGTCGTTCGTCGAGGCGACGCGCTGTCGCCAGGGTAGGAGCGGCGCAAGCCGCGACCGCCATGCCTCGGTCTCGCTTCGCCGGTTGGAACTCTTTGTAGGAGCGACGTGAGTCGCGACCACGGAACGCGCATAGACAACAACGCAGTCTCTGCTCGTCGAAGCGGCGCGCGCTCGCCTGGGTAGGAGCGGCGCAAGCCGCGACATCGTTGTGGCGGTCTTGCGGCGCATTGCTCGTGGAAGATCAAGATCAAGATCAAACCCAAAGCTTCCGCCACTAAAGCGGCGGGTTACTTTCTTTTGTCATAAGCAACAAAAGAAAGGTAACCAAAGAAAAATGCTTTTCTTTGAATCAAGGGCCCGCACGAGTGATGCATCCGCGGGGATTTTTCATACGGGACATCCTTGTCCCGATGAAAAACGGCCTGCATCCCTGCAGGCCGCCCTTCGGGTTTCCTATGGCCTTCGCTAGTGCGTGGCTACGCACAGCGATAGCAAGGCCAAGCAGCGCAGCGAGACCAATGCTCAGCGGTCGCGACTTGCGTCGCTCCTACCCTAGGGCGGTCTTGCGGCGGTGCGCCCGCCAATCGTTGCGCAGCAGCGCATACAGGGCGGTGTCGGACACCACGCCTTCCACGATCCAGCGTTCGCGCAGGTAGCCTTCGCGGACGAAGCCCTGGCGCTCGATGCTGCGGATGGAGGCGGTGTTGCGCGGGTCGATGTCGGCTTCGATGCGGTTGAGGTCCATCGCCTGGAAACCGTAGTCGATCAGCGCCGGCAGGGCTTCGCTGATGTAGCCGCGCGACCAGGCCGCCACGGCCAGGGCGTAGCCGATCTCGGCGCGGCGGCACGGCGGGTCGAGATTGAACAGGGTGCAGGTGCCGATCAGGGCGCCGTCGTCGCGGCGCTGCAACCCGAGGCAAAGGTAGCGGCCGGTGGCCATCGCCTCGCGGTCGCGGGCGATCCGGGCTTCGGCTTTCTCGATCGAGTCCCAGGGCGGCGAGCTGCCGTAACGCATCACCTCGGGATCGCCGTAGATCGCCATCAGGGCGCCGGCGTCGGCGTCGACGAGCGGCCGCAACGACAAACGCTGCGTGGTCAGGACGACTTGGTCGAAGGCGGTCATGCGCGCACTCTACCTGCGCGCGACGCGCGGCTCGACCGCACGGCACGCGGCCGCCAGAGCGCCGTCCGGCCTGGACCGGCCGCATGAACAAGGCGGCGAATGCTGCGCGTTTGCCGACCCCCACCGCCCGGCGCGGGGCAGGATCCGCTGCGGTACGGGCGCGCGTATTCAGCCTCTTGCGCCGGCTTCCTGCGTGACGACTGGCGCACCTGCCGGCCCGATTCCGCCCAAAGGCTATAATTCCGAGTCTTTGCTCGGGCCCCGGCGCGCCACCGCCGTCCCGGCCGGGATGCCGTCCCGCCCCGCCAGCCAACCCGCGGCACCGCCGCGAGAGCCCGCCCATGACCAGCACCGCAGAACTCAGCTCGCCTTCCTCGGCGAATACAGACCTGACCAACAGCGTCCTCGACCCGGACTATTCGCTCGATCACAAGTACACCCGTCAGGAAGGCCGCATCTACCTGAGCGGCGTGCAGGCGCTGGTGCGCCTGCCGCTGATGCAGCGCTTGCGCGACCAGGCCGCCGGCCTCAACACCGCCGGCTTCATCTCCGGCTACCGCGGCTCGCCGCTGGGCGGTTTCGACCTGGAGCTGTGGCGCGCGCGCAAGTACCTGGAAGCCTCGGGGGTGAAGTTCACTCCGGGCCTCAACGAGGACCTCGGCGCGACCATGGTCTGGGGCACCCAGCAGACCAATTTGTTCCCCGGCGCCAAGGTCGAGGGCGTCTACGGCATGTGGTACGGCAAGGGCCCGGGCGTGGACCGCACCGGCGACGTGTTCAAGCACGCCAACGCCGCCGGCACCAGCAAGTACGGCGGCGTCCTGGCCCTGGCCGCGGACGACCACGCCTGCCGCTCCTCGACCCTGCCGCACGGCTCGGAAGGCGAGTTCACCAGCGCGATGATGCCGATCCTGAACCCGGCCGGCGTGCAGGACATCCTCGACATGGGCCTGATCGGCTGGGCCATGTCGCGCTTCACCGGGCGCTGGGTCGGCTTCAAGACCATCGCCGAGACGGTCGAGTCCTCGGCCTCGGTCGACGTCAATCCGCTGGCGCTGAACATCGTCACCCCGGACGACTTCGTGATGCCGCCGGGCGGCCTGAGCATCCGCTGGCCCGACCCGCCGATGGACCAGGAAATGCGCCTGCACCAGTACGCGGTCAAGGCCGCGCAGGCCTTCGCCCGCGCCAACGGCATCGACCGCACGGTGATCGATTCGCCGAACGCGCGCCTGGGCATCATCACCACCGGCAAGAGTTATCTCGACGTCCTGCAGGCGCTGGAATACCTCGGCCTGGACGCGCGCGCCTGCTCCGAGCTCGGCATCCGCGTGTACAAGGTCGGCATGACCTGGCCGCTGGAGCCGATCGGCCTGCGCGCGTTCGCGCGCGGCCTCGACGACATCCTGGTGGTCGAGGAGAAGCACGCCTTCATCGAAAGCCAGATGAAGGAGTCGATGTACAACTGGGACGGCGACCGCCGACCGTCGATCGTCGGCAAGTACGACGAGAGCGGCGAGTGGATCCTGCCCTCGACCGGCGAGCTGACCCCGGCGCGCATCGCCGGCGTGATCGCGCGCCGCATCCAGCGCTTCCACAACTCCGAGCACATGGAGAACGTGCTGCGCTGGATGGACGAGAAGGAAAGCGAGCTGGCCCTGCCGCGCGCCTCGTTCCCGCGCGTGCCGCATTACTGCTCGGGCTGCCCGCACAACACCTCGACGGTGGTGCCGGAAGGCTCGCGCGCGCTCGGCGGCATCGGCTGCCACTACATGGTCACGTGGATGGACCGCGAGACCAACACCTTCACCCAGATGGGCGGCGAAGGCGTGACCTGGTGCGGCCAGTCGGCCTTCACCGACACCGAGCACGTGTTCCAGAACCTCGGCGACGGCACCTATTTCCACAGCGGTTCGCTGGCGATCCGCCAGTCGGTCGCGGCCGGCGTCAACATCACCTACAAGATCCTCTACAACGACGCGGTCGCGATGACCGGCGGCCAGCCGGTCGACGGCACCCTGTCGGTGCCGCAGATCGCCCACCAGGTGCGTTCGGAAGGCGTGCAGACCATCGTCCTGCTGTCGGACGACATCGCCAAGTGGAACAAGCGCGAGCTGTTCCCGAGCGAGGTCGAGTTCTACGACCGCAAGGAACTCGACGCGGTGCAGAAGCGGCTGCGCGAGGTCAAGGGCACCAGCGTGCTGATCTTCGACCAGACCTGCGCGACCGAAAAGCGCCGTCGCCGCAAGCGCGGCAAGATGGTCGATCCGCAGAAGCGGGTCATGGTCAACACCCTGGTCTGCGAAGGCTGCGGCGACTGCGGCAAGAAGTCGTTCTGCGTGTCGGTGCTGCCGAAGGAAACCGAGTTCGGGCGCAAGCGCGAGATCGACCAGTCCAACTGCAACAAGGACTACAGCTGCGTCAACGGCTTCTGCCCGAGCTTCGTCACCGTCGAAGGCGGCGGGCTGAAAAAGAAGAAGGGCTCTTCGGCCAAGGACCGCTTGCAGGACCTGCCGGCTCCGCAGTTGCCGGCGCTCGACACGCCCTGGAACATCCTCATCACCGGCGTCGGCGGCACCGGCGTGGTCACCATCGGCGCGCTGCTCGGCATGGCCGGCCATCTGGAAGGCAAGGGCGCGAGCGTGCTCGACCAGACCGGCCTGGCGCAGAAGGGCGGCGCGGTCACCACCCACATCCGCATCGCCAAGACCCCGGCCGACATCCACGCCGTGCGCATCGCCGCCGGCGAGGCCGACCTCGTGCTCGGCTGCGACATGGTCGTGGTCAACGACTACTGGGCGCTGTCGAAGGTGCGCGCCGGCCGCAGCGCGGTCGTGCTCAACACCTACGAGGCGATGCCGGGCACCTTCACCACCCGCCCGGACATGCAGTTCCCGGCCACCGACATCGTCGCCGCGGTGCGCCAGGCCCTGGGCGGCGCCGAGCCGCTGCTGGTCGACGCGACCCAGCTCGCCACCGCCCTGCTCGGCGACGCCATCGCCACCAACCTGTTCATCCTCGGCTACGCCTGGCAGCGCGCGCTGGTGCCGATTTCGTTCGATGCGCTGATGCGCGCGATCGAACTCAACGGCGCCGCGATCGAGATGAACAAGACCGCGTTCGCCTGGGGCCGCCTGGCCGCGATCGATCCGAAGACGGTCGCCGAAGCCGCCGGCCTGGTGCGCAATGCGCCGACCGTCGCCGAAGCGACGCCGCACGATCTGCCGCATCTGGCGCCGGGCCAGTGGGAAGGCAAGGAATGGGGCGCGACTTCGGCGCCGCGCGCGACCCGCAACGGCGACGAGCTGCGTCACGTGCCGGCGCAGGCCGACAGCGACAACGTCGCCTTCCTGCCGCTCGACGATCTGCGCCTGTCGCGTTCGCTCGACGAATTGATTTCGCGCCGCGTCGCTTTCCTGACCGAGTACCAGGACGCGGCCTACGCCAAGCGCTACGCCGACTTCGTCGCCAAGGTGCGCGCGGCCGAGCAGGCCAAGGCGCCGGGTTCGACCGATCTGGCCGAGGCGGTGGCGCGGTATTCGTTCAAGCTGATGGCCTACAAGGACGAGTACGAAGTCGCGCGCCTATACACCAGCGGCGATTTCCAGCGCAAGCTGGAGCAGCAATTCGACGGCGACTACAAGCTCAAGTTCCACCTCGCGCCGCCGCTGCTGGCCAAGAAGGACGAGCAGGGCCGATTGATCAAGCAGGAGTTCGGCCCCTGGGTGTTCACCGCATTCAAGTGGATGGCGAAGTTGCGCAAGCTGCGGGGCAGCAAGCTCGACATCTTCGGCTACACCGAAGAGCGCAAGATGGAACGCCAGCTGATCGCCGACTACGAGCAGACCGTGACCGGCCTGCTGGCGACCCTGGACGGCGGCAACGTCGACCTCGCCGCCGAGATCGCCAGCATCCCCGAGCACATCCGCGGCTATGGTCACGTCAAGGAAGCGCACCTGCACAAGGCGAAGGAACGCGAGGCCGAGTTGCTCAAGGAATACCGCAACCCCTTGCGGATCGTGCAGGCGGCCTGAGCGGCGCCTGCATGAAACGAAAAGCCCCGCATGCGGGGCTTTTCGTTGCGCGCGAACTTCATCGCGCCGATCGAGGCCTGCGCTGTTTCAACTGCTGAGGCGGCGATCGATCTCGCTCGCCAGGTCCTGCACCTTGGCCGACTCGGTCGGCATCTCCGAGCCGTGCTGCGCGGCCCGCACCAGTTCGACGCGCGCCGCTTCCAGGGCCGGGTCGTGATAGTGGGCGATCATGAAGCGGCGCCAGTCCTGCTGCGTCGCCATGCCTTCCGCCAACGAGCGCAAAAAGGTTCCGAACTCGTTGCGCGTGTCCTGCATGTCCGTAGAGCTCATCGTCATCGCCTTTCCTGAGTTCTGTCAGATCGCGCCATCCAGCGCGCGCCTGACGACATCCGCCGATTCCCCACGGCTCACCATCGCATAGTTGTACCCCCCGCGCGACCAGTACTGCGCGAGCAGGTCGCCGTCGCGGCGGTCGCCGCGCGGCAGCAAGTGGCGGCGGGGCCCCGGCGGCCGGATATAGAAGCTGATCGCGTTACCGCCGGCGTCCTGGTAGACGACCAGGGCCGCGGCGCCCTGTTCAGTCGCGAGCAGGCGCGCGCCGACCTGGCGGAAGCCGGCCCCGCTCAGGTCGGGCAGGCGCATCGGTTCGCGGAAACGGGCGTCCAGCCAGCCCTGCAGATCATCGCCGTGCGCCGGCTGGTCGGGGCGCAGATCGAAACGCGCGGCGAACAGACGGTGCGCTTCGAGCGCATCGCCCATCGGCTTCGCCGTGGCGTACGCCGCCGGCGCGGCGGCGGCGGATTCCTGGCTGCGCCATGCGCGCATCTGCCAGCCGCCGATGCCGCCGACCCCGAGGCTCAACAGCACCGTCGCCGCCATCGCATAGCGCGCGCGGCGCCGACGCGCGA
>NZ_JBPKJP010000030.1:0-41456 GCF_051217035.1 Lysobacter sp. 1R34A | reverse complement strand
CGCACCGCGCAAGCGCCGTCGCCGTCGTGGCGGACGCCGTATCGAGGGCGCCGAAACCGGCGCGCCGACTGCGAACGCAGCCGAGGCCTCGGTGGTCAAGCCGGCGCCGAAGCCCGCCGCCAAGCCGGTGCAGAAGCCCGCGCACAGGCCGGCCGCATCGGCACCGGCCGGCGAGGCCAAGCCCTCGCTGCTGGGCCGCATCGGCCGCAAGCTCAAGTCGCTGGTCGCGCGTCCGCCGCGTTCGCAGCACTGATCGCCTGAGCCGCGCGCGATCGGTCGACGGCAGGCGTGCGGCCTGCCGTCGACGTTCCGCAGCTATCGAGCCCCATCCGGCACCCGACCTCGTCGCCTCGACGAGGTTCGCGCGAGCTTTCGTCACAGCGCCTTGCTGACGAACACCGACCAGGTATTGGCCGAGGTCTCGACGAGTTGGAACACGTCGAGATCGCCGTCGTTGTCGATATCGAGCGACTGCAGCTGATTGCCGTAGCTCGGCGACGGCGGCCAGCCGACGCCGAAGGCGCCGCCGGCGTACGGCCAGGTGGTGAACACGCCGCTGCTGCCGGGTTCGAAATGGCCGCGGCGGCCGCTGCCGCCGGCGCTGCACCAGATCGTCAATCGCCAGTTCGGCGGTGCGCTGCCGAACGAGGGAAACACGATGAAGCGGGCGTTGCTGTAGCCGGTCGAACCGGCCGGGCAGGCCAGGGTGGCCACGTTGAGCGGCGGGTCGTACTGCTCGGCGCCGGCGTGACCGGCGTACAGGCCGAGAGCGAGCAGGGCGAGGGTCAACTGCGCCTTGGTCGTTTGCATGAGAATGCTCCTTGAAGAGTCGACGACGGTCCGCGCCGGCCCTCGAGGCCGGCGGCGGTGCTTGCGGGTGTCGGACGATCAAGGTGCTGCAAGGCGTGGCGCGGGCGGGTAAGCACCGGCCCGTTGCGGTCGTGCTGCGCCGGCCGGCCTGCGAGCCGGTCGGTGCCGTCGATGCGTCGTCGATGCCGCGCGACGACCGCAGCGCGAACATAGGCCAAACGCCCGGGCCGAAACGTGATGTCTCCGGCGATTCGCTCTGCGATACTTCCGGCCATGACCGTATTGCGCTTCGACAACGTCAGCAAACGCTACAGCAGCGGGCACGAGGCCCTCAGCGAAGTCAGCTTCGAGGTGGCGCCGGGCGAGATGCTGTTCGTCACCGGTCACTCCGGCGCCGGCAAGAGCACCCTGCTCAAGCTCATCCATCTCAGCGAACGCCCGAGCCGCGGCGCGGTGTTGTTCGGCGAGCGCAACCTGCTCAAGGTCGGCGGCCGCCGCGTGGCCCTGCACCGGCGCGAGATCGGCGTGGTGTTCCAGGACCATCGCCTGCTCGCCGACCGCAGCGTCGCCGACAACGTCGCCCTGCCCCTGTTGTTGCGCGGCCTGCGCCGCGCCGACATCGGCCGACGCGTGCGCATGACCCTGGAGAAGGTCGGCCTGGGCGCGCGCGCTTCGGCTCTGCCGGGCGAGCTGTCGGCCGGGGAGCAGCAACGCGTGGGCATCGCCCGGGCGATCATCGGCGAGCCGCGGTTGTTGGTCGCCGACGAACCCACCGGCAACCTCGACCCGACCCTGTCGGCGGAAATCATGACCCTGTTCCAGTCCCTGCCCGAGCGCGGCACCAGCGTGCTCGTCGCCAGCCACGACCTGGCGCTGGTCAAGCGCATGAAGAAGCGCGTGCTGGTGCTCAACCAGGGCCGCCTGGTCGACGACATCGCGCCCGAGGACCTGGCCGAATGAGTTCCTTTCCGACTCAAGAGTCTCCCCGCGAGACGTCTCCCGGCATCGAAGCCCCGGCCTCGCGCGACGACGACCTCGCGGTCGAGTCGGCGGTGCAGTCGCGGCTCGGGGTGTGGTTCGACCACCATCTGTACAGCCTGGTCGCCAGCGTCGGCCGCCTGCTGAGCAAGCCCTGGGCGGCTTTGCTGACGATCGGGGTGATGGCCGTGGCGCTGGCTCTGCCGCTCGGCCTGTGGGCGGCGCTGAGCAACATCGAACGCTTCGCTGGCGAAGTGCAGCAGTCGCGTCAGATCAGCCTGTTCCTCAAGCCCGAAATCAAGCTCGAACGCGCCCGCACCCTGGCCGAGGAGCTGCGCGCACGGCCCGAGGTCGGCGCGGTCGAACTGCGCACCCCGGAACAGGGTCTGGCCGATCTGCGCGAGAAGAGCGGCCTCGGCGACAGCCTCAGCGCGATCGAAGGCAATCCCTTGCCGAGCCTGTTGCTGGTCACGCCGAAGGGCGACGAGCTGGCTCTGGCCGAATCGCTCGGCACTCTGGCCGAGACCGACCTGGTCCAGCACGACGCCGGCTGGCGCCAGCGCCTCGACGGCTGGCTGCGGTTCGGCATCCGCCTGGCCTGGCTGCTCGCGGCGATGCTGGGCCTGGGCGCCTTGCTGGTGGTCGGCAACACCGTGCGCCTGGACATCCAGTCGCGGCGCGAAGAGATCGGGGTGCTGCAATTGCTCGGCGCCACCGACGGTTTCATCCGCCGGCCGTTCCTGTACCTGGGCGCCTGTTACGGCCTGGCCGCCGGCGCGGTCGCGCTGGCCCTGCTGACCGCAGCCGACCGCACCCTGCGCGAACCGCTGGCCGCCCTCGCCACCAGTTACGGCAGTCATTTCGAGCTGCAGGGCTTCGACCTGGCCCAGGCCCTGGCGATCCTGGCCGGCGCGGCCGCGCTGGGCTGGCTCGGCGCCGGTTTCGTGACCGGCCATTACCTGCGCCAGAGCCGCTCCGGCCAAGGCTGAGCGGGCGCGCTTGCGTCGCGCGGTTGTCAGGATGTTGCCTGAGACTCGGATTCGGCGGCCGCTTCCGCCTAGAATCGGGTTCCCCCGCCTGTGCGCTTGGCGTCGATGCCCCCTTGGGCGTCGGCCCTGCGTCGCCGACACGGTACCGTTCCTGACATGCAAAGCCAGAATCTTCGTCACTTCGAAAACACCGCGCCGCGGGTGATGGTGGTCGACGGCTCCAAGCTGGTCCGCAAGCTCATCGCCGATGTCCTGATGCGCGAGCTGCCCAACACCCGCATCGTCCAATGCGGCAGCATCATCGAGGCGCGCGTCGCCCTCGACCACGGCGAGGTCGACCTCGTCACCACTGCCCTGGTCCTGCCCGACGGCGACGGCATCGCCCTGGCGCGCGCGGTGCGCGAAGCCGCGGCGCAGGCCTACGTGCCGGTGATCGTGGTTTCCGGCGACGCCCAGGCGCACCTGGAAGCGCGCCGCTTCACCGAAGACGTCACCGATTATTTCGACAAGGCGCTCGGCCCGAACGCGCTGGCCGAGTTCATCCGCGGCTATGTGCAGCCGCAGCCGATTCCCGGCGCGCGCGTGCTCTACGTCGAAGACAGCCGGGTGGTCGCGGTGGCGACCAAGCGCATGCTCGAGCGCCACGCCCTGCAGGTGTTGCACTTCATCGGTGTCGAGGAAGCGCTGGAGCACCTCGAGGCGCATCGCGCCAGCGGCGCGGCCGGCGGCGATGCCGGCGCCGACCTGGTGCTGACCGACGTGTATCTGAAGGGCGAGCTGGGCGGCAAGGATCTGCTCGCCAAGTTGCGCAACGATTTCGCTTACGGCAAGCGCCGCCTGCCGGTGCTGGTGATGACCGGCGACGCCAACCGCGACAACCAGAGCGAACTGCTGCGCGCCGGCGCCAACGACCTGGTGCTCAAGCCGATCGAGGAGCGCCTGCTGGTGACCAAGACCCTGTTCCAGCTGCGCCTGTCGCGGCTGTCCGAGCCGGCGGCGCTGCCGGCATGAGCGACGCCGACCGCGAGCCCAGGCTCGAAGCCTCCTGGAAAGCCCGCGTCGGCGACTGGTTCGCGCGCGAGGACATGCAGTCGCTGTCGCGTTTCCTGCGCGAGCGCAAGGCGGCTGGCGCGCGCATCTTCCCGCCCGGGCCGCAGATTTTCTCGGCCTTCGACGCCACGCCGTTCGACCAGGTCAAGGTGGTGGTTCTGGGCCAAGACCCGTACCACGGCTACGGCCAGGCGCACGGGCTGTGCTTCTCGGTCCAGCCCGGCGTGCCGGTGCCGCCGTCGCTCGACAACATCTTCAAGGAAATCCAGCGCGACCTCGGCATCGCCCGGCCCGATCATGGCTGCCTGCTGCCGTGGGCGCGGCGCGGCGTGCTGCTGCTCAATGCGGTGCTGACGGTCGAGGAAGGCCGCGCCGGCGCGCACCAGGGCAAGGGCTGGGAAGGCTTCACCGACCACGTCGTCGACACCCTCAACCGCGAGCGCGACGGCCTGGTGTTCCTGCTCTGGGGCAGCTACGCCCAGGCCAAGGGCAAGGTGATCGACGCCGGTCGCCATCGCGTGCTGAAGGCGCCGCACCCCTCGCCCCTGTCGGCGCACCGCGGCTTCATGGGCTGCGGGCATTTCTCCGCCGCCAACGAGTACCTCGCGCGCCGCGGCCAGGCCCCGATCGACTGGACTCTGCCGCCGCGCGATGCTCTGACCGCGTAAGCGCGTAAGCGCGTAAGCGCGTAAGCGCGTAAGCGCGGAAGGGCTAACGGGTAGAAGCGGCGCGAGCCGCCACCGCGATGTCCGGCGTGCGGCGCAGCGATGATGTCGGTGCGCATTGCGGCCATGCCTTCATGGTGGTTTCGCCGCCATCGAATGCATCGCGGTCGCGACTCACGTCGCTCCTGCACCCGTCGCTTCCTTGCAGGAGCGGCGCAAGCCGCGACCGCCCCCTGCGGTGTGCGGCCTACGACGATGACTGTGCGTGTTGTCGCGTTGCGCTCCGCGATGGTTTCGCCGCGACCCGATGCTTCGCGGTCGCGGCTTGCGCCGCTCCTACCCTGGGAAGCAGATGCCTTCATTCACCCGAAATAGGCCCGCAAGGCCTCGCCGGCGTCGCGCAGGGCCGGGTTCGCATCGGCCGGCGGCGGCAACAGGCGGAACACGCAGGACGGCAAAGGCGGCAGCCGGCTCGAACGCGCGATCATCAGGCCTTCGCCGATCGCCGAGGCGTTGAGGCAGCCCAGGCCGAGCCCCGCGCGCAAGGCGGCCTGTACGCCGGCTACGCCGCTGCCGAGGTGGGCGATGCGATGGGCCACGCGCTGCCGCTGCAGCGCGCGCAAGGCGGTCTGGTGCAGGCTGCAGCTCGGCGGCAGCAGCACCAGCGGCAGGCTCGCCTCATGGCGCAGGTCCAATCCGATCGCCGCCGCCCAGGCCAGCGGCTCGCGCCGCAATTCGTCGTGGCTCGCGCGCCGGCGCGGGCGCGAGGCCGATTCGACTTCCATCGTCAGCGCCAGGTCGAGCGCGCCCTCGGCATGGGCCTGCGCCAGCGCCGCGCTCTGGCCCATCGTCACCTGCAATTGCAACTGCGGGCAGTGGCGGGCGAGGTGGCGCAACACGCCGGCGATGTCGTCGGGGCGGAAATAATCGCTGATCGCCAGTCGCACCTCGGTGCGGCGCAGTTCGCGGCGCACGTCGTGCAGGGCCAGTTCGCCGAGCGCGAGCATCTGCCGCGCGTGGCCGATCAGGCGTTCGCCGGCCGGGGTCGGCACGACGCCGTGGCGCGAGCGCAGCAGCAAGGCGGTGTCGGCGGCGCGTTCGAGTTTCTGTATCTGCTCGCTGACCGCCGACTGCGAACGGAACACGCGTTCGGCGCCGCCGGAAATGCTGCCGGCCTCGGCGACCGCGACGAAGGCCTTCAGCTGTTCGAGGTCGAGCATGCTCATGGCGGTCCCTCTTTGGCGATTCCTGTGCCATCGGCCGATCCGATGGATACGGCCGGATCTTCCCGCTATTCCGATGGATGGCGCAAGCCTAGGCTGTGCCCATCCACCCCGCCGACCTTCGGCCCCTCACAGGACCCAGCTCATGCCGCACATCAACCTGCAACTCTCCGGCGCCCCCGACGCCGAACTCAGCCGCCGCGCCGCGGCGATCGTCGCCGACCTCACCGTGGAAATCCTCGGCAAGCCGCGCGAACTGGTCGCGGTCGCGATCCACTACGTCGACCGCCCGCACTGGTTCATCGATGGCCGTTCGCTGGCGCAGTGGGGACGCAACGCCTATCACCTCGACATCAGCATCACCGACGAGACCAATACCAAGGCCGAGAAGGCGCGTTACCTGCAAGCGATGCATGCGGCGTTGTCGGCGCTGATCGGGGAGGTCCACGAGACGTCATATATCCACGTCGTCGATGCGCGCGCGGCCGCCTACGGTTACGGCGGCCTGACCCAGGAGCAGCGTTATCAGGCGGCGCGGATCGCCGCCGCCTGAAGCGCGGATGCCTCGGCTGCCCGGACTGCCGCTTCAGCCCGCGGCCGCGCCTTTCGCCTGGCTGCGCAGCCAGTCGCGCAGCGCCAGCACCTCCGCGCTCGGCGGGGTGTCCGGCCGCACGAACCAATGCGGATAACCGTCCAGCACCGGGCCGAACGGCTGCACCAGGCTGCCGGCGGCGAGATCGTCGGCGACCAGGGCCAGGCTCAGCAGGGCGACGCCGTGGCCGGCGATCGCCGCCTGGATCGCATGGCTTTCGTCGGTGAAGCGCAGCCCTGCCTCGACATCGAGCCCGCTCAGGCCGGCGCGTGCGCACCAGGCCTGCCAAGTCGGCGTGTCCTCGGTCGGATGGCGCCACTCCGAATGCAGCAAGGACTGCGTGCGCAGATCCTCCGGGCCTCGCACCTCCAGGCGCGGGCTGCACACCGGAGCGAAGCGGTTGCCGATCAGTGGTTCGGCGATCAGGCCCGGATAGGGCCCGCGGCCGTAGCGGATCGCCGCGTCGGCGACGCCGCCGTGCAGGTCGACCGGGTCGTCGGAGGCGTGCAGGCGCAGGTCGAGGTCGGGGTAGGCGGCGCGGAACGAGGCCACCCGCGGCACCAGCCATTTGGCGGTGAACGACAGCGGCGCCGACACGGTCAGCGCGCGCCGTCGCCGTCGCGCGGCGATCGCGGCGAGGGCCTCGGCGAAGGCGTCGAAGCCGTCGCGCAGCACCGGATACAGCGCGGCCGCCTCGGCGGTCAGCGCCACCCGCCGGGTCTGGCGCTCGAACAGGCGCACGCCGATCTGCGCTTCCAGCGCGCGGATCTGGTGGCTGACCGCGGTCGGGGTGACCGACAGCTCTTCGGCGGCGCGCTTGAAGCTGTGCAGGCGCGCGGCCGCCTCGAACGCGCGCAGAGAACCGAGCGGGGGCAGGCGGCGTCCGGACATGGATGAAAAAAATTCTCCTATCGGCTGAGTAATCGGAGTTTGTCGGGTTTGTAGGGGCGGATCAACATGGCGGCAGCCAGCGCCATCCCGGCCTGAACATGATCAGGGCTCATCCATGGGCCCGTCGCGAGAACCGCCATGACCCGACTCCTGCACATCGATTCCAGCGCCCGTCCCCATGCCTCCGACCGCGAGGCCCACGGCTCGCACAGCCGCCGCCTCAGTGGCCGCTTCGTGCGTCGCTGGCGCGAGCGCCATCCCGACGACGCGATCGTCCAGCGCGACGTGGGCGTGGCCCCGCCGACCCCGGTCAGCGGCCGCTGGATCCATGCCGCCTTCACCCCGCTCGCCCGGCGCGAGGACTGGATGCACGAGGTGCTGGCCGAAAGCGATGCCCTGATCGACGAGTTGATCGCCGCCGACCTGATCGTGATCGGCGTGCCGATGTACAACTTCGGCGTACCGGCCCCGCTCAAGGCCTGGATCGACAACGTCGTGCGGGTCGGCCGCACCTTCGGCTTCGACCGCTCGCGCGAGGGTGAGCCGTACTGGCCGATGCTCGCCGACGCCGGCAAGCGCCTGGTCCTGCTCAGCTCGCGCGGCGACTACGGTTACGGCAAGGGCGAACGGCTGGAGTCGATCAACCACGTCGAACCCTCGGTGCTGACGCCGATGCGCTACCTCGGCATCACCGAGGCGCACGGCGTCGCCATCGAGTACGACGAGTTCGGCGGCGAGGAGCTGCGCCGCTCGATCGAGAGCGCCGAAGCCGAGGTCGACGCCCTGGTCGAGCGGTTGTCGCAGGGCGAAGCGCGCAAGGCGGCTTGAGACGCCGAAGCCGGCCGCATGGCGAATCCATCCCGCGGAGTTTGCTTTTGGCCTCGCTCGACCTAAGGTGGGCGGCCTGATCGCGCATCGCCGCGATCGCCCGTCACCGCCGAGCCCGCCGCAATGGAACGTCCGTGTTGAGGACCGTCTGCGCCACCCGCTACGTCACCCCGCTGCGCGAGGGCGGCTCGCTGCCGGCCGTGGTCGAAGCCGACGACGACGGCCTGTACGTGATGAAGTTCCGCGGCGCCGGCCAGGGCCGCAAGGCCCTGGTCGCCGAGATCGTGGCCGGCGAACTCGCCCGCCGGCTGGAGCTGCCGGTGCCGGAGATCGTGCTGATCGAGCTCGACCCCGACATGGCCCGCACCGAGCCCGATCCGGAGATCCAGCACCTGATCCGCGCCAGCGAGGGTCTCAACCTCGCCCTCGATTACCTGCCCGGTTCGGTCAACTACGACCCGCTGGTCGACCGCCCGAACGACGAGCTGGCTTCGCGCATCGTCTGGTTCGACGCCTTCGTCACCAACGTCGACCGCACCGCGCGCAACACCAACATGCTGCTGTGGCATCGCCGCCTGACCCTGATCGACCACGGCGCCGCGCTGTACTTCCACCACGACTGGGCCAACGCCGGCAATGCCGCGGGCAGCCGCTTCGTCCCGATCAAGGATCACGTGCTGCTGCCGTTCGCCAGCGCCATCGCCCAGGTCGATGCGGCGATGGCCGCGGCGGTCACGCCCGAACTGGTGCGCTCCATCGTCGAGCTGGTGCCCGACGACTGGCTGGCCGACGAGCCGGGCTTTGCCGATGCCGCGGCACACCGCCAGGCCTATGCCGATTATCTGAACCGCCGCGCGCAGGCGCCGCGCGCGTTCGTGGAGGAGGCGATCCATGCCCGCTCGCTCTCCCTATGACTATGCGGTGATCCGCGTGGTGCCGCGGGTCGAACGCGAAGAGTTCGTCAACGTCGGCGTGCTGGTCTCGTGCCCGGGGTCGAGCCTGCTGGTCGCCGGGATCGAACTCGACGAGACGCGCCTGCGCGCGCTCGATCCCGGCGTCGACATCGATGCGGTGCGCCTGCATCTGCAGGCGATCGAACGGATCTGCCGCGGCGGCCGCGATGCCGGCCCGATCGGCCAGTTGCCGGTGCGCGCGCGCTTCCACTGGCTCACCGCCAAGCGCAGCTCGATCATCCAGATGTCACCGGTGCACACCGGCCGCTGCCTGGAGCCTGGGCAGATCGTCGAGCACCTGCTGACGCGCATGGTGCGGCCGATCCCGCCGCGCGAATGAACCCCGCGCCGGCGCGGGCTTGCTGCCCGTCGCCGGCGCCCCTATGTTCGCCAGAGCGCGACTAACGCAACGGAGCCAGAGCGAATGGAGCAGGGCCAGGACATCTTCGAGCACGCCGGCGACGCCGCCGACCTCAAGCGCGCGGTGGCGCTGCTGGAAACCCCGTCGATCACCGCGCGCATGACCGCCTTCGTCGGCGCGCCGATCGAGTTCGGCATGTCGAAGCTGCCCGGCTTCGTCAGCCGCAGGATCCAGAACATCGTCCACGGCGCCCTGCACAAGGCCGCCGCGGCGGCGCTGTGGACGGTCAAGGACGAGCCGAGCAAGGCCTCCTCGACCAAGAGCCACAAGCTGGTCGCCGGCGCGGTCGGCGCGGTCGGCGGTTTCTTCGGCGCCGCCGGGCTGGCCGCGGAGCTGCCGGTGTCGACCGTGGTGATGATGCGCGCGGTCGCCGACATCGCCCGCAGCGAGGGCTTTTCGCTGTCCGATCCCGAAGTGCAGGCCGCATGCGTGGAAGTGTTCGCCTTCGGCGGCGGCAGCGACGAGGACGATGCGTCCGCGTCCGGCTATTACGCCGTGCGCACCGCATTGGCCGAAGTCGGCCGGCTGGAACTGGCCGGACTGGCCGGCCGGCGCGGCGCCCAGCACGCCACTCATGCCTACGCCAAGAAACAGGCCACGGCCTGGATGAGCAAGCTGGTCGACGTGGTCGCCACCCGCTTCGGCGTGGTGGTCGGCGAGAAGACCGCGGCGCAGTTGGTGCCGGTGATCGGCGCGGCCACCGCGGCGACGATGAACATGCTGTTCACCAATCACTACCAGGACATGGCGCGCGGGCATTTCATCGTCAAGCGCCTGGAACGCAAATACGGCCACGCCGAAGTCGCCCGCGCCTACGAACGCCAGCGCACCGACCCGACGCTGTCGGCGCCGGCGTCGCCGCCACGGGCCTTGCCGGCGCCGCGCGCGGACGATGCCGGGGGCGGCGGCGTGGCTGGTGGTTAGGCGCGGGTGGCTGGTTGTGAGTAACCGGTAACGAGTAGTGAGCAACGAGTAGTGAGCAACTAGCCACAGCAACTAGTTGCTCGTTCCTAGTCCCTACTTGCCATTTCCCCGAGCCCAGCAGCGAACCGGCGATCGCCGCGCGGTTGCCTCAATCGGAACGCAGGCTCAGGGTCGTGCGCGTGCCGCGTTCGGCCGCGTCGAAACGCAGGCTCCAGCCCAGGTGTTCGCATAGGCGCGAGATCAGGTCCAGGCCGATGCCGCCGCCTCCGCGGCCGCCGCGTGCGACCCGCGCATAGATCGCGCTGATTTCTTCCGGGGTCATGCCGTGGCCCGGATCTTCGATGATCACGGTCGCGTCCGCGGACAGGCGAATCGCGATTTCGCCGCGGTCGCTGTTCTCGATGGCGTTGCGCAGCAGATTGCCGATCGCCGCCTGCACGATCGGCAGCGGCGCGACGATCTCGCAATGCGGCAGCGGCGCCAGCGCCAGGCTGAGGTCCTTGTCGCGGGTCAGGTGGCGATGGTCTTCGACGATCTCCGGCAGCAACTGGTCCAGGGCGACGCGGTCGGCGCTCGCGGCCAGGCGCTGCGGGTCCTTGGCCAGGGTCAACAGCAAGGAGATCAGCTGCTCGACGTCGCGGGCGGTGCGGCGGATCCGTTCGAGTTGCAGGCGCGCGCCCGGCGGCAATTCGCGGTGTTCCAGCGCGAGCTCGGTCGAGCCGGCGATCACCGCGATCGGCGTGCGCAGCTCGTGGCTGGCGCTGTCGATGAAGGCGCGTTCGCGCTCGACGAAACGGTCGTTGCGTTCGAGGTAGTCGTTGACCGCATCGGCGATCACCACCAGTTCCGAACTCGCCGCTTCCGGCACTTCGACACGCTGGCCGGCGCGGTCGGGCTGCAGGCCGCCGATGCGCTGGGCCATGTGGCTGAGCGGACGGACCAGCCGGTGCACGCCCCAGCCGATCATCACGGCCAACAGCAACAGGGTGGTGATCGCGGCGCCGGCGATGGTCAGCGCCATGTCGAACTCGCTGTGCTCCATGTCGGTGATGTCGAGCGACAGGGTCAGGCGCGCGCCGTCGACGTCGCGCACCATCACCACGCGTTCGGTGCCGTCGACCAGGATGTCGTCGTGCACGCCGGGGGCGAGCGCTTGCAGGCCGGCGGGGATCGGCCGCGCGCCGCGGCTGTCGTAGAGCTGCAGCGAATCGGTGTCGATCCAGCGGTAATCGGGATCGACTTGGCGGCGCTCGATGAAGTGATCGAGCTCGGAATCCAGCAGCGAGGTCCACACCAGGTGCTCGGCGTGCTCGTTGACGACGAAGCCCTGTACCACCACCGCGACCGACAGCAAGGCGGTATAGCCGAGCACGCCGAGCAGGATGCGGCGCTGCAGGCTCGAACGGAACCCACCGCGCGCGCCGGCGGCGTCGCGGGCGGAACCGGCGCCGGAGTCAGCCGGCGTGGTCATCGAGGTCGCGCTCCGCGGCCGGCGCGGCGATCCGGTAGCCGACCCGCGGCAGGGTCTGGATCAGCTTGACCGGGTAAGGCCCGTCGACGGCGCGGCGCAGTTCGTAGATATGCGAGCGCAGCATGTCGCCGTCGGGCGGGCTGTCGCCCCACAAGGCGTGTTCGAGGCGTTCGCGGGTGACCGCGGCCGGGCTCGACTGCATCAGCACTTCGAGCAATTTGCGGCAGGCCGGATACAGGTGCAGGGCGCGGCCGTCGCGGCTGACCTCCAGGGTGGTCAGGTCGAGCTTGAGGTCGGCCAGTTGCAGCACCTTGCTGCGGTTGCGGCCGGCGGCGCGCGCCGCCAGCGCTTCCAGCCGCACTTCGAGTTCGGGCAGGGCGAAGGGCTTGGTCAAATAGTCGTCGGCGCCGGCGCGAAAGCCGGCGATCTTGTCGGGCAGTTCGTCGCGCGCGGTCAGCATCAGCACCGGCACGTCCGAACCGGCTTCCTCGCGCAGGCAGCGCAGCACCTCGCGCCCGTCCAGGCGCGGCAGCATCCAGTCGAGCACGATCGCGTCGTAATGTTGGGTCACCGCCAGGTGCAGCCCGGTCGGGCCGTCGGGCGCGGCATCCAGGGTGTAGCCGCGCGCCTCGAAATAATCGAAGAGGTTGGCGACCAGGCTGCGATTGTCTTCCACCACCAACAGGCGCATGCGCCGAGTCTCCCGCCGCGGTTCGCGGCTAGTTGCGATAGTGCCCGATTCGGGCCGGCCGGGCCGCTCAGGGGCCGGTTGGAAGCGGGTTTGGAGCCTTTAGGGACGATGGGGCCATGAGCGCGGGCGGTTACGTTCGCCCGCAGTAAACCGCCAGCATCGCCCGACTCGCGTCGGAACGATGTCGGAGCGCGGCCGTGCCCCCTCGCAGCCCGCGTCGAAGTCGCGCCGCGATCCACGCCGGCAGCTGAACGCTGTCGGCTGCAACGGCGCGACCGTCTGCCCTTTAACGAAGCGCGAACCTGGCTCCGACCGCTCTCCGACAGCGGGGCTTCGATGATCGCCGCCGGTCCGGTCGATCCCATTGCGGGACGCCTTCGCCGCCTTGCGAGCCCGCCGCCGTCGATGAACGATTCCGCCTATTCCCTCGCCCGCTCCGGGCCTTCTTCGCCGCCCCAGTCATCGTATTTCCTACTCGTGCGCAGCCCGCTCCTGCGCAGCCACTTCGTCGCGCCGCTGCTGGTCTGGTGCGCGGTCACCGCCTGGGCGATGAGCGGCGGCGACTTCTGGCTCGCCGATCGCCTCTACGCCTGGCAAGGCGGGCGCTGGGCGCTGCAGAACGCTGACCTGACCGAGCGGCTGATCCATCGCTTCGGCCGCGACGCCAGCACCGCCGCCTGGTTCGGCGTGCTCGCACTGTGGCTCGTCGCGCGGCTGCGCCCGGGCCTGAGCGAGTGGCGACGCCCGCTGGCGTATCTGCTGCTCTCGACCGTGCTGGCGATCGCGCTGGTCTCGGCGCTGAAGTCGCTCACCGCCGTCGACTGCCCCTGGGACCTGCGCCGCTACGGCGGGGCCGACGAATTCTTCGGCCTGTTCTCGCAGCGTCCGCCGGGTTCCGGCCGCGGGCGCTGCTTTCCGGCCGGCCACGCCAGCGCCGGCTATGCCTGGGTCGCCCTGTACTTCTTCCTGTCGTGTGTGCAGCCGCGATGGCGCTGGTTCGGGCTGTCGGTCGGCCTCGTCCTGGGCCTGCTGTTCGGCGTCTCGCAACAGCTGCGCGGCGCGCATTTCCTCTCGCACGACCTGTGGACCCTCGCCATCGCCTGGTCGGCGGCGCTGGGGTCGTACCTGGCGATGGCGCCGCTGCGGCGCGCCGCGCCGGCCGCCGTCGCCTTGCCGCTGTCGCCGAGCGCCGGTCGATGAACGCGATCGTTCATGCGCGGCTGCGCTGGCCGGCTTGGTTCGGCTATCGCCCGCAGGCCAGCGTCGAGACCATCGCCCTGGTCGCGAGCCTGTTCTTCGCGGTGTTCGCCAACGGCGCGTTCTGGCGCGCGGCCTCGGCCGCCGGCGCGCTCGGCGCCGGCGACGGCGCCCGGGTCGCCGCCTGCATGTTCGTGGCGATCGTAGCGATCACCCTGCTGCTGCTCGGGCTGTTGTTGAATCGCTGGACGGTGAAGCCGCTGCTGACGGCGCTGTTGCTGGTCACCGCCGCCGCCGCGCATTTCATGAGCCAGTACGGCGTGTACCTCGACACCGGCATGATCCGCAACGTGCTGCAGTCCGACGGCAAGGAGTCCGGCGAATTGCTCAGTGCCGGCCTGATCCTGCCGATGCTGTTGTACGGGGTGCTGCCGTCGCTGCTGCTGTGGCGGGTGAAGCTCACGCCGCGCCCGCTCGGCCGCGCCGTGCTGGTCCGCGTGGGCACGCTGTCGGCCGCGCTCGCGGTCAGCGTGCTGGCGCTGATGCTGTCGTTCCAGGACATCTCGGCGCTGATGCGCAATCACAAGGAAATCCGCCACCTGGTGACCCCGGCGAATTATCTGGTTTCGCTGGCGCGGGTCGCGCTCGACGACTCGGCCTCGCGGGCGCGCGGCCGCGAGCCGGTCGGCACCGATGCGCGCGTCGTCGCGCGCCCGCCCGGCGCCAAGCCGCGGCTGCTGGTGCTGGTGGTCGGCGAGACCGTGCGCGCGCAGAACTGGGGCCTCAACGGCTACCGGCGCCAGACCACGCCGGAGCTGGCGCGGATCCAGCCGGTCAATTTTCCCGACATGACCGCCTGCGGCAGCAGCACCGAGGTCTCGGTGCCGTGCATGTTCTCGCCGTACGGACGCGAGCACTACGACAAGCGCCGCATCGAAGGTTCGCAGTCGCTGCTCAACGTGCTCGAATACGCCGGCATCCAGACCCTGTGGCGCGACAACCAGACCGGGTGCAAGAACGTCTGCACGGGCCTGGCGTTCGAGTCGTTCGAGCACGACCGCGATCCGGCCTTCTGCGATGCCGAGCGCTGTTTCGACGAGGTCATGCTGCGCGGCCTGCGCGAGCGCCTCGACCGGCGCGGCGGCGACGCGGTGGTGGTGCTGCACCAGCTCGGCAATCACGGGCCGAGTTACTTCCGCCGCTACCCCGAGCGCCTGCGCCGCTACACCCCGACCTGCGACACCAACGAGCTGGGGCGCTGCAGCCGCGAGGAGATCGTCAATGCCTACGACAACGCGGTCCTGGCCACCGACGAATTCCTCGCCCGCACCATCCGCTACCTGGCCGGCGATGCGAGCCGCGACACCGCGCTGATCTATCTGTCCGACCACGGCGAGTCGCTCGGCGAGAACGGGCTGTACCTGCATGGCGTGCCATATGCGATCGCGCCGCAGACCCAGACCCGGGTGCCGATGGTGATGTGGCTGTCGCCGGGGTTCAGCGCCGCGCGCGGCGTCGACCTGCAATGCCTGCGCCGGGAATCGCGGCTGCCGGCCAGCCAGGACAACCTGTTCCACTCGGTGCTCGGCCTGATGCAGGTCGAGACCGGCGTATATCGCAAGGAACTGGACCTGTTCGCGCCGTGCGTGCCCGGCGGGAGTGCGACCGCGTCGGGTTGAGACGGCACGGCCCGCGCCAACGCGCTCAGCTCGCGCCCCACCAGCGCCGGTGCAGCACGCGCCGGTGGCTGTAGCGCAACAGGCGCCGGACTTCGCTCTCGTCGGCGCGCTGCGGATACGGCCATCGGGCGCTCTGGGCGCTGTCGGGATGCCAGCCGTTCTGCCGCCACATCGCATCGACCGCGGCGAAATAACCGTGGTTGACCAGCACCTCGAACTCGGGCGCGAGGAAGCGGTCGAGATCGGTGCGGAACTGGCCGATCACCTCGCGCACCAGGCCCGGGCCGTAGCCGTCGGCGCCTTCGTCGCGGGAGCCGTTCAAGCCCCAGTACATGCCGATCAGCGAGCCGCTTTCGGCCTGGCCGAAGAACAGTCGCTTGCGCAGCGCCTCGGCCTGATTGCCGACCACCTGGGTGTAGCGCAGCAGCCGTTGCAGCCACCAACGCCGGCTCTCGAACGCGAACGGTCCGCCGCCGTCGGACACCAGCACTTCGCGATAGCGGCGCATCGCCGGCTCGGTGGCCAGGTTGTCGTAAACGCCGCCGTCGCTGAGCTCGATGCGCCCGCGCAGTTCTTCGCCGTCGTCGCCGCGATAGTGGCCGTGCTGGTAGTCGCCGGGTTCGGTGTCGAAGCGGACCGGGCCGAACACCGGCGGAAACGACGAGGACGCGGCCACCGCGCAGGCCAGCCGGACGCGTCGCGCGCCATCGCGCAGATAACCGGCCAGGTAGTCGCCGACCCGGCGCCGCGAGAACTCCCAGTTGACCCCGAAGGTCAGGTCGGTGGCGCAGAACACGAAGGCCGGCGATTCGGGCAATTGATCGAGGGTGCGTTCGCCGAAGATCGCGGTATAGCGGCGTTCGAGCAGGCCGATCCGGTGCGAGGGCCACAGCCAGTTGTGGGCGAAGGTGGCCAGCACCGGCACGGTGCGCAGGTCGCGGGCGACGACCTCGCGGAACGGTTCGACCACGACCGCGCGAAAATCGATGCGGTCGCTCCAGGCGGCGAAGGCTTCGCCGTCGAGGCGGGTGTCGAGGTAGCGACAGGCCAGCCAGGCCGAGACGATGCTGCCGCCGGAGACCGAGCTGAACAAGCTCACGCCGGCGAGCAGCCCGCTCTCGTGCAGGCGCAACAGGGCGCCGAGATGGAACAGCGCGGCGCGATAGCCGCCGCCGGACAGGCAGACGGCCCGGCCTTCGCGTTCGCCGGCGCCGCGCGTGTCGGCGGCGAGCGCGGCTCGGCGCGCTTCGCGGCGCACGCGCAGCCGTTCGAGTTCGACATCGGTGCTTTTCATGGAGGCGGCCTCGCCGGTTTCGAGGCGCGACGAGAGCATCGCGCGTTCAGCCGGTTATTGTCGCCGGCGAGCGTCTCCGGTGTTGGGACGGGCGCCTTGCGATGCGCCTCGCCCCTGGTGTTTCCATTTGCCCGCCCGATAGCGGCAGCGCGGCTCAGGCTTCCAGTGCCTGGGCGGCCGGGACCCGCGTCGGCGCGGCTTTCGTCGCGGCCGGCGGCGCGGCGGCCTCAGCGGACAGGTCATGCCGAGTCAGGTCGGGGCCGGCCAAGTCCGGCAGCAAGCCCCATTCGGCCAGCGCGCGCACCGCGGTCGCTCCGCCTTCTTCGGCGCGGATGCGTTGGCCGAGCTGCGAGGCCGCCTGCACCATCGGCGCCTGCAGGCCGGCGGCGATCGCCTGCGCCATCTGCGCCGCGGTCACCGTCACCCGGTCCAGGGCCGGCGGCGCGGCGCCCAGTTCGTGCATGCGCCGCGCCCAGAACGGTTGGTCGCCGAAGAACGGCACGAACACCGAGGGGATGCCGGCGCGCGCGGCCGCCGCGGTGGTGCCGGCACCGCCATGGTGAACGGCCAGGGCCATGCGCGGGAACAGCCAGTCGTGAGGCGCGTTGTCGATCACGTAGGTGCGCTCGTCGCGGCGCCCGGGCTCGCCGCGCAGGCCGCCCCAGCCGGTCGCGAGCACCGCGCGGCGGCCGCTCAGGCGCGCGGCCTCGAGCACGGTCTGGGTGAAACCCTCGGCGTTGTTGGCCAGCATGCTGCCGAAGCCGATGTAGATCGGCGGGTCGCCTTGGTCGAGGAAGTCCTGCAAGGCCTGCGGCGGTTGCCAGGCCTGCGCCTGGTCGAGGAACCAGCCGCCGGTGACCCGCGCCTCCTCCGGCCAGTCGCTCGGTCGCGGCAGGATGTGCCGGCTGTAGCCGTACAACACCCGTTTGCGCAGGCGATCGCGCTCGAAGTACGGGCCGTACCAGGGATAGCGCGGCAGGCCGAGCTGCGGCCGGATCACGTCGTTGACCGCGGGCTTGAGCGTGTACCAGGCCAACAGCTTCATCAGTTGGTACAGGCCCAGGTTGATCGCGCCGGGGAAGCGCGCCTTCGACCAGAACGCCAGCGGCGAGAGTTCGCGCGACGGAGTGAACGGCTGCAACTGCGCTTGCACGAAGGCGATGCCCTCGGCCTCGCCGAGCGCTTTCGCCAGCTGGGTGGCGATGCCGTTGCCGATCAGCAAAGCCGCGCCTTCGCAGGCCGGGCGCGTTTCGCGCACCCAGGTCGCGGCCATCGAGGCGAATTTCTCGCGCGTGTGCTTGACCAGGAACAAGGGGTTGAGCGCCTTGTCGACGGTCTCGGGGTTGTTGGTCAGCAGGTCGCTGAAGTCGGCGCTGAGGGCGAAGAACTCCAGCCCGGCCTCGCGCACCATGCCGGCGAAGTTGTCGCTGGTGACGATGCGCACCCGGTGGCCGGCCTGGCGCAGGGCCACGCCGAGCGCGACGCAGGGACGCGCGTCGCCTTGGGTGCCGACGGTGAAGATGACGATGGCGGCGGACACGGGCGTCTCCTTACGAATACGCGACCGCGAGCGCGGCCGGCGTCGGTGGGGGCGAGGGCATCGGCCGCGGCGCCAGCCGCTCGCGCAGCACGCGGGCGATGTGCGCGGCCGCGCGCGGTTCGAGCATCGACTGGTGGTGGCAGTCGATGTCGTGGATCTCGATGCGCCCGCCGATGTAGGGCTGCCAGGCGGCGGCGTGGTAGTGCAGCAGGCCGTCCAGGTCGACGTGCTCCTTGAGCCCGGCGTTGAAGAACACCACGTCGGTCTCGATCGGCGCCGGCCGGTAGCGCCGCGCCAGCATCAGGTTGTTGCGGGTGACCGCGGTGACGTTCTCGATCAGGCGCGCGTCGGCCTTCATGATTTCCTGCACCAGCGGGATCGAGAACACCTCGTACTCGCGGCACAGCAGGTCGGCCAGGCTGCGCATGTCCTGCGGCGGGTTGTCGCGGATGCGGTGATGGAAACCGAGGAACTTGAGCACCGCCAGCGCCTGTTGCGCTTCGCTCTGGCTGTCGTGGGCGTCGGCCACGAACGGATACGAATCCATCATCGCCAGCAGTTCGACACGTTCGCCGGTCTGCTGCAGCTGCGCGGCGATGGCGTGCCCGATCAGGCCGCCGAGCGACCACCCGAGCAGCCGGTACGGCCCCTGCGGCTGGACCCGGCGCATCTGCGCGATGTAGTCGGCGGCGATCTCTTCGATGCTGCCGGGCAGGGCGCCGCCGCCGCGCAGGCCGCGCGACTGCAGCGCATACACCGGCAAGGCCTCGTCGAGGTGGCGCAGCATGCCGGCGTAGGACCAACTGAAGCCGGTGACCGGGTGAATGCAGAACAGCGGCCGCTCGCGGTCCGACGGGCGCAGCGACAGCAGCGCGCCGAGCGGGTCGTTCTCGCCGCCGCTGCGTTCCAGGTACGCGGCCAGGCCGGCGATGGTCGAGCCCTCGAACAGGGCGCCGAGCGATAGCTCGCTGCCGAAGTGCTGCGGGAACGCGGCGACCAGTTCGGCCGCAGTCAGCGAATCGCCGCCGAGCTCGAAGAAGTTGTCGTGGATGCCGACCCGTTCGAGCCCGAAGATCTGCTGCCACAGCGCCACCAGCTTGTGTTCGATGTCGCTGCGCGGCGCGGCGTAAACGGCCTGGCGGCTGCGCTCCGGCGGCGCCAGCGCCTTGCGGTCGAGCTTGCCGCTCGGGGTCAGCGGCAAGGCCGCGAGTTCGATGTAGACGCTCGGCACCATGTACTCGGGCAGTTTGGCGGCGAGGCGGCGGCGCAGGCCGTCGCGGTCGAGGCTCAGGCCGGTGGCCGGCACCAGGTAGGCGGCCAGCATGGCCGGGCCGCTGCCGTCGGCGTGCAGGGCGACCGCGGCCTCGGCCACGGTTTCCTCGGCGCCGAGCAGGGTTTCGATCTCGCCCAGTTCGACCCGGTGGCCGCGGATCTTGACCTGCTGGTCGGCGCGGCCGAGGTATTCGATGACGCCGTCGTCGCGCCAGCGCGCCAGGTCGCCGGTGCGGTACAGGCGCGCGGGCATGCCGGTCTGCTGGTGGGTTGGGGACTGGTCGAACGGATCGGGGATGAAGCGCTCGGCGGTCAGTTCGTCGCGGCCCAGATAGCCCTTGGCCACGCAGGCGCCGCCGATGTAGAGCTCGCCGACGCTGCCGGTCGGCACCGGGCTGAGGGTGCTGTCGAGCACGTAGGCGCGGGTGTTCAACAGCGGCCTGCCGATCGGCGGCGGCGCGCCGTCGGCGACGTCGGCCGCGCCGATTTCGATCGCGCTGGCCCACACCGTGGTCTCGGTCGGCCCGTACAGATTGGTCACCCGCGCGGCCGCGGCGAGCAGGCGCTGGGCGAGCTCCGGCGGCAGCGCTTCGCCGGTCGACAGCGCGTGCACGCCGTCCAGGCGCACCTCGGGGTTGGCCAGCAGCATCCGCCACAGCGACGGCGTGGCCTGGACGAAGTTGAGGCCGTGCTCGGCGATCAGCCGGGCGAGGGCCAGCGGATTGCGCACGACCTCGGCGGTGGTCACGACGATGCGCGCGCCGACGCTGAGCGGCAGGAACAACTCGAAGCAGGCGATGTCGAAGGCGACCGTGGTCTGGGCCAGGAACCGATCGGCCGCGGTCGGTGCGAACAGGCGCTGGGTCGCGAGCAGGAAGTTGGCGAGATTGCCTTGGCTGACTTCGACGCCCTTGGGCCGACCGGTCGAGCCGGAGGTGTAGATCAGGTAGGCAGTCGCGTCGAAACGCGCTCGCGGCAGCGCGAGGGCCGTGTCGATCTCGTAGGCCTCGTCCTGCTCGTGCGCGAACAGCACCGGCAGGGCGCGGCCGGAGAAGGCCTCGGCGAACCGCTGCGTGGTCAGCAACAGGCTCGGCGCGGCGTCGTCGAGGGTCAGGGCGATGCGTTCGGCCGGCGCTTCCGGGTCGAGCGGCAGATAAGCCGCGCCGGCCTTCCACACGGCGAGCAGCGACGCGATCAGGACCTCGTCGCGCGGCAGGCCGATCGCGACGATGTCGCCGGGGCGCACGCCATGTGCGATCAGGCGATGGGCGAGGCGGCTGCTGCTGTGGTCGAGTTCGCGATAGCTCAGCACGGTGTCGCCGGCGATCACCGCGACCGCATCCGGGGTGCGTGCGGCCTGCTGCTCGAACTGCTCGAGCGCGGTGGCTTCCGGCAGCGGCGCGTCGGTGTCGTTCCAGCCCCGCAGCAGGCGTTCGCGCTCCTCCTCGCCGAGCACGTCGATCGCACCCAGGCTCAGAGAGGGATCGGCCAGAACCGATTCGATCAGCCGCATCAGCCGGCGCCGGTGCTCGTCGAGTTCGGCGGCCGGATACAGGGTCGGGTTGGCGTCGAGATCGAAGCTCAGCCCTTCGCCGTCGTCGCGGTCGTAGACGAACACGGTCAGGTCCTCGGCCGAGCCGTTGTGCAGGTTGTGGCCGGTCGCGCGGTGTCCGCCGAAGCTGCCGTAGTCGAAGGGTTCGATGTTGATGCCGAGCCAGGCCAGGTGCTGGTCGGGATTGACCAGGCCGAGGTCGCGGCGCAGGTCCTCGTAGCGGTACTGCTGATGGCGCAGCGCCTGCTTGACCACCCGCGAGACCTGCGCGAACAGCTCCGGCATGGTCATCTGCGGATGCATCGCCAGACGGATCGCGACCACGTTGGCGACCATGCCCGGGGTGCTGCGCAGGGCGTGATTGACCCGGCCGGTGACCGGCATGCCGAACACCAGGTCGTGCGCGCCGGTGGCGCGGTGGTAATAGGCGGCGATCAGCGCGATCAGCGCTTGCGGCAAGCTGACCCCGCAGTCGCGCGCGATCTCGATCAGGCGCGTGCGCGCCGCCTCGTCGAGGAGGCCGCGCGCACGGCGCAGGCCGCCGTTGTTTCGCACCCGCCGCCGCGCCAGGGTCACCGCTTCGGGCAGGGCTGCCAATTGCTCGCGCCAGAAAGCGCGGTCGCGCTGGAAACGCTCGGAGCCGCGGTAGGCGGCTTCGCTTTCGACCAGCGCCGCCAGCGAGCCGTAGCCGCAGGGCGCGGGCTCGCGTCCTTCGACATAGGCGGTGTACAGCTCGCTGATGCGGCGCACCGTCATCCCGCCGCTGTAGCCGTCGTAGATGGTGTGGTGGGCGCGCTGGTACCAGCAATAGCGGTCGTCGGCGAGCTTGAACAAGGCGCCGACCCAGAGCGGGTCGTGGACGAAGTCGACCGGCTTGGCCAGTTCGGCCTGCATCCAGGCCTCCGCGGCGGCGCGCGGGTCGGCTTCCAGGCTGAGGTCGAAATACGGGAAGTCGCTTTCGTACTCGGCGCGCACGATCTGCCGCGGCAGGCCGCCGTGTTCGACGATGCGTACCCGGGTGGCATCGGCTTCGCGGGTGAATTGGCGCAGTGCGCGCAGGAACTGCTCGGCATCGACCGGGCCGAGAATCTCCACGGCTTCGGCGATGTTCATGGACGCTTCGGCCGAGGCGATCTTCTGCCCGACCCATAGTCCGCGCTGGGCGGTGGTCAGGGGCAGGGCGGGGCTGTGGGATTCGTTCATGGCGCGCATCCTTTGAGGCGGCCGTTGGCCGCACGCCGCCAGCGGCCGGCGGACGCAATGCCCGGCGACGCGTTGTGTTCGCGCGCGATCCCGCGGCCGACTCGTCGTTACGAGTGGCCCCCTCTCCGTTTGGTTTCGAAATAAAAAATACGTCGTCGCCGCGGCGTCCGCCGGGGCAGGGCCCTGTCCGTAACCACTGGCTGCGCTGATCGCGCAGATGGCGGGCTTGAGTTCTTATGTGGTGACTGCGACAACGACTATCCGCATCACGCCTCGTTGCCGCTTGGGAATCAATATCCCTGAGCGCCCAAGCCGTGTCCATCGAGATCGGTGAGAGACGGATCACAAGTCGAATATTTACGGAGCCGGCGTTGAGAGCCGGATCACAAGTCGAATATGTGAAGCTTTTTCTACAACGGACAAGAAGCCACGAATATTTTCGTCGCGGCGACGATTTGAGTTTTTATCCCGGGTAATCGCCTGTTCGCGCGGTATCGCAAGCCGGCTGCGAATCACGATCGGTTTGTGACGAAGCGCGGTGCGCTGGCGTCGCGGGTTTCGATTTCGCGAACGATTTTGTCGCTCGCGAATATCGGCGCGGATGCGTGCGGCGAGTTGCCGGGGCGACGCCGCTCCAGTTGCGATGCACGGCGGCAGCGTTCGCGACGCGGGTGAATGCCGGACCTCAAGCGAGGCCCGTCGGTCCGGGCTCCCCAGTCTGGGCTATGATGAGAGTCATTCTCATCTGAGGTCCGGGCCGATGCCGTCCACGCCGCCGCCGTTCGCCGGTCCGGGACCGGACTTTCCGCCACTGCGCAGCACGCAGCCCCACCGCGCGGCGCCGGCCGCCACGGCGGCGAGCACGGCGATCACGCCGAGCCGCGACGCCGTGCTCGACGTCGCCGCGCGGCTGTTCGTCGAGCGCGGCGCCGAGCGCGTCGCCCTGGCCGACATCGCCGCTGGCGCCGGCCTGGAGCTGGGGGCGCTGCGCGATCACTTCGCCAGCCGCGAGCACCTGTTGCTGGCCTTGCAGCAACGCTTCGTCGAAGGCTTCCGGGTCCGCTTATTCGAGGACATGGAGCGTTGCAGCCCGAACGACTGGCCGGCGCGGCTGCGCGCCTGGGTGCAGAGCGCGGTCGACGGCTATCTGGACCAAGTCGCGTTGCACGACGTGGTCTTCCACGACCAGCGCAGCCACGACCGTCATGCGATGCAGGAAAACCCGGTCGTCGATCAGTTGGTCGAGTTGCTCGAAGGCGGCATCGCCGCGCGGGTCTGGGCGGCGCCGGACCCGCGCCTGACCGCGGTGATCTTCTTCACCGCGATGCACAGCGCGGTCGACCGGGTCATCGCCTGCGGCGAACCGCGCGACCGCCAGCGCCTGGTACAGACGCTGGTCGGCTACTTCGAGCGCTCGGTGCAGTGGTGGGCGCGCTTCTGAACCCGGCCCACCGCCGCGGTCAGGCGGCGCGCGCGTCGGCGATGCCGCTGCGCAACCAGCCGCGGATCTCCTCGTCGTGCAGGCCCGCATCGGCGAGAGCGATGGCCTGCGCCCAGCACTGCACGGCCTGGCGGCGATCGCCGCCGGCCTGATGGCCGATGGCCTGGTTGGCGAGATCGAGCACCCGCGATTCGAGGTCGTCGGCGGCATTCATTTCCGTATGCATGAAGACTCCTTCCGGCCGCCGTCATTGGCGGCCTGCGCATGGGCTAACGCACCGCGCCGGAAAAAGGGGTCATCGCCGGGCTCCGCTCATTGCAGATGAAACGATTGCTCGAGAGGGTCGGACTCGGCCGGGGATTCTTCGCGCTGGGCCCGGCGGCGGCCGCGCCACTGGCCGGGCTGGTGCCAGGGGAAGCGCAGCACGAAGCGCGCGCCGCCCAGCGGCGAGTGCTCGATGTGGACCTCGCCGCCGTGGCGGTCGACCACCTGGCGCACGATGCTGAGGCCGAGACCGAAGCCGCCGGTGGCGCGATCGCGGCTGCGGTCGAGGCGATAGAAGGGTTCGAACACGCGCAGGCGGTCTTCCGGCGGGATGCCGACGCCGTCGTCCTCGACCACCAACTGCCAGCCCTGCTCGACCGCTTCGGCGCTCACCCGGATGCGGCCGTCGGCGTAGCGCAGGGCGTTGCGCATCAGGTTGGAGAAAGCGCGGCCGAGGCTGCGAGGATCGACCACGACTTCGTTCAAGGCCGGCGCGAGCGCCCACTCGATGTCGGTGCTGCGGATGCGCAGCTCCTCGGCCGAGACGCCGGTCGAGGCGCGCAGGAACGCCGACAGCTCGACCCGTTCCAGCGCCGGCGTCGGCCCGCTGCGTTCCAGCATGCCGAGGGTCAGCAGCTCGCCGACCAGCAGGTCGAGCTCCTCGACGTCGCAGCGCAGGGCATGCACGCGTGCGCGTCCGACGCGGTCGTCGAGGGTCTCGCTGAGGTTGGCCAGGCCGAACTCCAGGCGGGTGATCGGCGTGCGCAATTCGTGCGAAGCGGCATTGACCATGTCGCGCTGCGACTGGATCAGGCAGCCGATCTGGTCGGCCATGTTGTTGAAGTACACGCACAACTGGCGGATCGACGAGCCCGCCGGCAGCCGCGCGCGCGCGGCGAGGTCGCCGTCGCCGAAACGCGCGGCGGCCTCGCGCAGCCGTTCCAGGTCGCGCCAGTGCGGCTGCAGCCAGATCATCAGGCCGACCAGCACCATCGCGAACACGGTGACGTAGGCGATGTAGCGGATCGGGAAGTCGCTTTCGTCGTAGCTGATCTGGACCACGTCGCCGCGGTCGAGGCGGACGTAGACGTGATGGTGCTCGGTGCTGACGTGGTCGCTGGCGCTGCCGGTCGCGGCCAGTTCGGCCCGCACCCGCGGCGGCAGGCGCAGCGCGGTCGCCGGCGACAGCACGCTGTAGCGGTCCGGGGTGCTGCGGTTGAGCGCGGCCACGCGTTCGGGCAGCTCGTCGACGCCGACGCCGCGCAGGTGCTCGCGCAACAGCGCGAGCTCGCCGCTGAACTCGTGCCGCGCCGATTGCGAGTACTGGCCCGGGAACAGATACGGGAAGGCCTGCTGGACCAGCAACATCGAGCACAACAGCAGGCCGGCCACGGTCAGGTACAGCCGCGCCAGCATCGCGAACATTCAGTCCTCCCAGGCGATCGGACTGAACAGGTAACCGCGGCCCCAGACGGTCTTGATCTTGCGCGGCTCGTGGGCGTCGTCGCCGAAATGCCGGCGCAGCCGCGAGATGCTCACGTCGACCGTGCGGTCGACGCCGTCGAAGCCGATCCCGCGCCAGCGCCGCAGCAGCTCGTCGCGGTTGAGCACGCGGCCGGCGGCCTGGGCCAGGATCACGAACAGGTTGTAGTCGGCGGTCTTGAGGTCGATCTCCTGGCCCTTCCAGCGCACCTGGCGCGCGGTCAGGTCGATCTGCAGGCCGCCGTAGGACAGCAGCGAGGAGCCGGTGGGCTGCGGCCGCGCCTGGCTGCGGCGCAGGATGGCGCGCAATCGCGCCAGCAGCAGCCGCGGTTCGACCGGCTTGAGCACGTAGTCGTCGGCGCCGACTTCCAGGCCGGTGACCTGGTCGAACAGATCGCCGCGCGCGGTCAGCATCACGATCGGCAGGCTCGACTGCTTGCGGATCTGGCGGCAGACATCGAAGCCGTCCATGCCGGGCAGCATCAGGTCGAGCACGATCACATCGGGCGGATCGTCCTCGAGCGCGGCCAGCGCCTGGTCGCCGCGCAGCACCACCGAGGTCTGAAAGTCGTAGCGTTGCAGGTACTCGGAGATCAGCCCGGCCAGTCGGGCGTCGTCCTCAATCAGCAGGACCTTATTCATGGCCACCTCGTGCGAGCCGGCATGGTAGCGCCGGCAGGTGGCGGTCGTCGGGACCGTACAAATAAACACATCTGGTACGGAGGGCTGCCGCAGGCGGCGCCTGGCGCGGGACAGGACTCGGGCGTGCGTTCGCAATCTTACCGGGCGATGGGCGGTGAACTCGGAAACGCGGCAGTGAGGGCATCGAAGGCGGCGCCGTGAATAGGCTTGCTGACAGTGATGCCGCGATCGTACCCAGGGTTGCAAGCGCGATGCGCGGACGGCGGCACGAGCGTCGACGCGATGGCGACGTCTCGATCCGACAGCGTAATGGCGGTTGCTGTACGCAGAGACAAGGCGAAACCGATGGACGGAGCGCGAGCGCCTACCAGCGGCGCACCGGCGGCCATCGCGCAACGCACGACGGCGGCTTTGCGCCGCCGTTTTGGCCGAGACACGAGCCTGGCGATGGCCAGGCACGAACATCTTCGTTGTCGTCGGAACGCGCCCGCGCGGCCACGATTGGTGACAAACGTCATGCCGGCGCGCCGCGCGCCGCTGCGCTCAGAGCGTCGCCCACAGCCGCCGCGCTTCGTGCGCGATCGCTTCCGGAAACTCTTCCGGATAGAAGAGTTTCGCGCCTTCGATGAAGCGGATGCCGCGAGAGTTCGGGAACAGGCGGTCGAGGTAATGCGGGCTGGCCGGCGAGAAAATCGTATCGCCGGTGCCCCACACGATCCGCACCGGCTGCGCGCAGCGCTTGAGTGCCGCCTCGATGCCGGCGAGCGGGTTCGGGTCCAGGCCCATCGCGTAGGCGTCGGTGAGGCGGGTGCGCTGCGGCGTGCTGACCAGCGGGGCGAAGTAGGTCTCGATCGCCTCGTCGGTCGGATGATCGCGATAGGTGAAGCACTGTACGCCGATGCCTTTTTCCGAACGGGCGAAGTCGTGGTCGGCCAGTTGCGGCGGAAACGTGTCGAGGGCGAAGCGGCCGCGGCGCGCGGCTTCGATCACCGGCACCACCGCGGCCGGCGGGCTGTCGTTCTCGACGTCGCAGTTGGTCAGCAGCATGCTGCGCACGCGTTGCGGGTACTTGACCAGGAACATCTGCGCGACCGCGCCGCCGCTGTCGTTGGCGATCAGGTCGACGCTGTCGATGCCGAGCCGGTCGAGCAAAGTCGCGAGCATGTCGACCTGCGCATCCGGCGCCACGCTCTGGCCCTCGGCGACTCGCGTATAGCCCAGGCCCATGAAGTCGGCGGCGATGCAGCGGCGGTACGGCGCCAGATGGGCCATCGCGCCGCGCCACTGGAAACTGTTGAGCGGGAAGCCGTGCAGGAATAGCGCCACCGGCCCCTGGCCGCGTTCGACGTAGGCGATCTCGCCGAACGACGTCGCCAGGTAGCGGCGCGCGGCATGGAAGGCGGCGGCGTTCCAGGGGGCGGCATCGGCAGCGGCCGCGGTCGCGCCGGACAGGCCGGTGGCGCACGCGCCGAGCAGGCCGACGCTGGCCGCGCCGACGCCGAGGTGGAGGAAGGTTCTGCGATTCATGTCGTCTCCAGGAGCCCGAGGGCGTTTCGATGGGAGGCGATGATTGGCGCGCGCGGTCATGCCGGCAATGACGCCGCAGGTGCAATCTTCATGACCTCGCAGGTCATGGTTTTGCGGGTGGCCGGCTCCTATCATGGCCGCATGAACGCTGCCCTCGCACCGAATCCGAAAACCCGCCCGCGCGATCAGGGCGTCGGCGCGTTGCTGCGCGAATGGCGCGGGGTCAGGCGCTGGAGCCAGCTGGACCTGGCCCTGGATGCGGGCGTATCGGCGCGGCATCTGAGCTACGTCGAGACCGGAAAGTCGCAGCCGAGCCGCGAGATGATCGTCAAGCTCGCCGACGCGCTCGACATGCCGCTGCGCGAACGCAACGCGCTGTTGGTGGCGGCCGGCTTCGCGCCGAAATATCCCGAGACCGCGCTGGCGACGCCCGAGTTCGCCCAGATCCGGCGCGCGATCGAATTCATCCTCAAGCAGCAGGAGCCGTATCCGGCGTTCCTGTTGAACCGGCACTGGGACGTGCTGATGGCCAACGAGGCCGCGGTGCGCACCAATGCCTTCGTCATGCGCGGCCGCCCCAACCGCCACGCCAACATGATCCGGCAGATCTTCGACCCCGAAGACCTGCGCCCGGCGGTCGCCAATTGGGAAGAAGTGGCCGGCGAACTGATCCGCCATCTGCACACCGCGGTCGCGGCGACACCGGGCGATGGCGTGGCGCGCGCCTTGCTCGACGAGGCCATGGCCTATCCTGGCGTGCCGAGCCATTGGCGCCGGCGCCAGTTCGATGCGGCGCCGTCGCCGTTGCTGACCACGATCCTGCGCCGCGACCGGTACGAGCTGCGTTTCTTTTCGACCATCACCACCTTCGGCACCCCGCGCGACGTCACCATCGACGAGTTGCACGTGGAATGCTGTTTCCCGATGGACGAGGCCACCGCGCAGCTGTGCCGCGCTTTGCAGGACGGCTCGCTCGCGGTCTGAGCGAGCCGGGTGCCGGGTCTCGCGAGCCCGGCGCCGGCGGGACGAATCGGATAACGCAACCAAATGGTTGCATTTCGCGTCGGGCGGGGCTAGCCTTCGGTTCGGAGGTCACCACCATGTCCGCATCCACCGATCGCATCGAAAGACAGATCCTGCTCAAGGCGCCGCGTTCGCGAGTCTGGCAGGCCCTCGCCGACGCCGAGTCCTTCGGCCAATGGTTCGGCGTCCGCTTCGAGGGCCAGCGCTTCGTGCCCGGGCAGACCACCCAGGGCTACATCACCTATCCGGGCTACGAGCACTTGCTGATGCAGGTCGAGGTCCAGCGCGTCGAGCCCGAGCGCCTGCTGTCCTTCCATTGGCATCCCTATGCGGTCGATCCCGAGGTCGATTATTCGCAGGAAGCTCCGACCCTGGTCGAATTCACCCTCGAAGAGGCCGACGGCGGCACCTTGCTGCGAGTGGTCGAGTCCGGTTTCGACCGCGTGCCGGCCTCGCGCCGCGACGAAGCCTTCCGCATGAACAGCGGCGGCTGGGACGAGCAGATGAAGAATATCGAGCGCTATGTCGGCTAAGCCGGGAGCTTCGGCCCGGCACGCCTCGAAAGGGCCGGCATCGCGAAAACCGGCCCTGCTCAAACCGGTCGTGTCCAAGCCATCCGCGTCCAAACCGTCTCTGTTCAGATCGGCGCGGGTGTTCGCCGCGCTCAGCGACGAGACGCGCCTGCGCCTCGTCGTGGCCCTGTGCGCGGGCGGGGCGATGTCGATCGCGCAGCTCACCGGCGGCACCGACATCAGCCGCCAGGCGGTGACCAAGCACCTGCAGGTGCTGGCCGAAGCGGGCCTGGTGCGCGACCTCAAGGCCGGGCGCGAACGCCTGTGGGAGTTCGAGCCCGCGCAACTGGACGAGGCGCGGCGCTCGCTCGATGCGATCGCGCAGCAATGGGACCAGGCGCTGCTGCGGCTCAAGGCCTTCGTCGAAGACTGAAGGCGCCGCTCACCGTTCCGCCAGGTCGTGCAGCGGCAGCCGGTGTTCGCGGCAGTACTTCTCGTACTCGGCGCGCTGGGTCTCGGCGCTGGCGCGCAGCCGCACCGCGCCGCCGGGGCCGAGGAATTCGACCGTGCCCATCACCACGACCAGGGCGATCATCGGCTCGTCGCCGACGATCTTCCACCAGTCGGTATTGCCGGGCGGTTCGTAGACGTAGTCGCCCGGGCCGATCAGTTCGCCGCTGCACAGCAGGCGGCTGCCGCCGAGGTTGTAGGCGTGGATCTCGCCGGTGTGGCGGTGCAGCGGCATGACCACGCCCGGGTCCATGCGCAGCAGTTCGACGAAACCGCGATCGTCGGCGAGGAAGCGCAGGGGCTTGGCGGATTTGCCCGGCGTCGAGGAGGGAATCCACGGCAGCTCGGCCGTAGTGCTGAAACGCGCGGGCAGGTAGTCGCGCAGGGCATCGAGTCCGCTGGACATGGGATTGCCTCGTAGGAAGAAAGGCGCGGCGCGGCTCAGCCGGCGACCGCGGCGAAATAGCGATCGAACGATGCCTCGACCGCCTCGCGGCCGCCGCCGACGATGTTGCGGCCCCAGGTGTAGCCGTAGACGTCCTCGAACGCGTAGCCGGCGAGGCGTTCGCGCATCGCCCGCACGTCGCTGGGCTTCATCGGGATGTAGTTGGGATAGCTGTACATGAAGGTCACGTGGCGGCGGTCGAACACGACCTGCAGCGCGTCGCCCGGGAACAACGCGCCGCCGGCGCGCGGGCCGTGCTTCCAGTGCAGCGCGGTGCTGCCGGGGAAGTGGCCGCCGCAACGGATCAGGGTCACGCCCTCGGAGAGTTTGTATTCGTCTCCGCGCCAGTAGCGGATGCGCTCGGACGGGCGTTGCACCCATTCGCGATCGGCTTCGTGGAGCAGGATCGGCACGCCGCCGAGCGCTTCGCTCCACTCGACCATCGAGGCGTAGAAGTGCGGATGCGAAATCGCGATCAGATCGACGCCGCCGCGCGCGCGCAGTTCGGCGACGGCCTCGTCGGTGACCAGGGCCACGCACTCCCACAGGATGTTGCCGGCGTCGGTCTGCAGATACAGCACGCGCTGGTCGATCGCGAACGCCGGCGCCAGGCCGATGCCGAGCACGCCGGCGTCGTCCTCGAGCCGCAGGGTGTGCGCTTGCGCCAGCGCTTCGTGGCTTGTCCAGGTCTGGCCCTGCCAGCCGACGTACTGGCGCTCGTCTTCGCAGATCGGGCAATGCGCCGGCAAGCCGGCATGAGCGGCGAACTGGGTGCCGCAGGTTTCGCAGATCGGCAGGGTCATGGCAGGTCTCATCCAAGGTGGTAATGCGGGCGCGGAGCGTTCAGGCCTCGGCCTTCGCCGGGCCCTGGTTGAACAGCAGCTTTCGCGCTTCGTCCGACAGCGCCGGTGCCTTGCCGTACGGATCGTCGATGCCGGCGTAGACACGCTGGGTGGCCGGGCGCGCGGCGATGGCGTCGAACCAGCGCCGCAGATGCGGGGTCCCGGCGAGGTCCTGGCCGAGCCCGAGATGCGGCACGATCCAGGGGTAGCAGGCGATGTCGGCGATCGAGTAGTCGTCGCCGGCGAGATAGGCGCGGCCGGCGAGGCGGCGATCAAGCACGCCGTAAAGGCGCTCCACTTCCCGGGTGTAACGTTCGATCGCATACGCCAGCGGCTCCGGCGCGTACACCCGGAAGTGACCGGCCTGGCCCGCCATCGGGCCGAGCCCGGCCATCTGCCAGAACAGCCACTGAGTGACTTCGAGACTGCCGCGGGCGTCGTCCGGCAGCAGCCGGCCGGTCTTCTCGGCGAGGTAGAGCAGGATCGCGCCCGACTCGAACACCGCCAGCGGCTCGCCGCCGTCGCGCGGCGCGTGGTCGAGGATCGCGGGGATCTTGTTGTTCGGCGAGATGGCCAGGAACTCGGGGCGGAACTGTTCCCCGGCCGACAGGCTGACCGGAACGATCCGGTGGGCGAGGCCGGACTCTTCCAGGAACAGGCGCAGCTTCAGGCCGTTCGGGGTCGGGCTGTAGTAGAGATCGATCATGGGGGGGCTCATCGGGAAGGGGCCGGGCGGCGCGGCGCCGCATCCGTGGAGCCAGCTTAGGAGTAGCCTGGTGCCCTGGATGATCCAAAACGGTTGGATTTCATGGGGCCAGTTTTCCCGTTTCCCCTCGCTTTGCCGGAGCGCGGCCAGGGCCATCTGACCCAGGCCCTGCACCGGCAACTGCGCTCGGCGATCCTCGACGGCCGCCTCGCCGCGGGCGCCCCGCTGCCGGCGACGCGCCGGGTCGCCGGCGAACTCGGCGTCGCCCGCAACACTGTGGTCGCCGCTTACGACCTGTTGATCGCCGAGGGCTATGCGCTGCCGCGCAAGGGCGCGAAGACGGTGGTGGCCGACGTCGCCGGCCGCCGCGACCGGCGCGCGCCCGCGCATTTGCCGCAAGGGCCGGAAGACCCGCGCCTGAACCCGGTGTGGCGCACGCCGTTCCTGCATCCCTCGCCGCCGCGCGACCTGCCCGAGCGCTGCTTCCGCCTGGGCATTCCGGACCATCGCCATTTCCCGCACGAGGTCTGGCGGCGTTTGTCGGCGCAGAGCCTGCGCGAATGGTCGAAGACGCGGTTCGGCTATCCGCCGTCGGAAGGCATCCCGGCCTTGCGCGAGGCGATCGCCCAGCACGTCGCGTTCGCGCGCGCGGTCGCCTGCGCGGCCGGCGACGTCATCGTCACCTCCGGCGCGCAGCAGGCCTTCGACTTGCTGGCGCGGCTGCTGGTGACGCCGGGCGAGACCCGGGTCGCGGTCGAGGAGCCGGGCTATCCGCCGTTGCGCGCGGCCTTCGCCGCCGCCGGTGCGCGGCTGGTGCCGATGCCGGTCGACGACGAGGGCCTGTGCGTCGATCGCCTGCCCGAGGACGTGCGCGTGATCAGCGTGACGCCGTCGCACCAGTCGCCGACCGGCGTGGCCTTGTCGCTGCGCCGGCGCAAGGCGCTGCTCGAATTCGCCCGCAGCCATCGCGCGGTGGTGATCGAGGACGACTACGACGGCGAGTTCCGCTTCGGCGGCCGCCCGCTCGATGCGCTGCAGACCCTGGATCGCGACGCCCTGGTGTTCTACGTCGGCACCTTTTCAAAGAGCCTGTTCCCGTCGCTGCGCAAGGGCTTCGTGGTGGCGCCGGCGTGGGCGCGCGACGCCCTGATCGCGGTCAAGCACTGCGCCGATTCGCACTGCGACACGATCACCCAGTCGGTGCTCGCGGCGTTCATTCGCGATGGTCATCTCGCCCGCCACGTGCGGCGCATGCGCCCGATCTACGGCGAGCGCCGCGAGGTCCTGCTCGACGGCCTGCGGCGCGAGCTGGCGCCGTGGCTGGAGCCGATCCCGTCGGAGGCCGGCCTGCACCTGGCCGCGCGCATCCGCGACCCCGCGCTGGCGCCGGCGATCCTCGCCCGCATGCTGCGCGAACTGCCCGGCGCGCAGTCGGTCGGCGACTATGCGATGAATGCGCTGGAGCGGCCGGCGCTGAGCTTCGGTTACGGGGCGATCGATGCCGGCGAGATCGCCCCGGCCCTGCGGCGGTTCCGCCGCTCGCTGGAAGCGCTCGGCAACGCTTAGCCGGGCGCCGGCCGGGCTCGGTCCGAGGACGCCGGGGTCGACACCGGGATGAAGCAATGCGGCTTCATCCGGCCGAAGTCGGTCCTGCGTTCGCTGCGCACGCGCGGGTTCGGGTCGAGCACCCGGCCGCCTTCGTCGCCGTGCAGGTAGACCACCCAGTGCCAGCTGTCCTCGCGGCGGTTGTAGCGGATGCCGGCGATGCCGCTGCGGTCGAGTGCGTCCCAGCGGGCCAGGCGGCGTTCCGGCCCCGCGTGCAGGCCGAGCAGCTCGAGCATGCGCCGCAACTGCCCGGCGTCGCTGAAATAAGCGTTGCGCACCGTACGGGCTCGGCCGCCGCGGCCGAGCACCCGGTCGCGCGGGCCGATGCCGAGCCGGCGCGCCAGCCTCCGCGCCTGGACATAGCCGATGCCGCCGAGCATCGCCACGCAGGCCAGGCCGCAGCCGGTGGCGTCTTGCTGGGTCTTACGCTGGATCACGGGCGGTCCGAGGTGGGCGACGCCCCACTGTAGGGGCACACCGGCCGCCGGGGCGAGTGGGGGATGCGGGACGACGGGGAACCCTGGTGCGGATCCGGGGTCGAACTCCGCGTCGCCGCCGGCCCGTCTCGCGCCGATCTCGCGATCTGGGACCCCGGTCCAGATGGAATGTGCGCCCGGATCAGGCCGATAGTGGCGTTTCGTTGCGCCGGTTCAGCCGGCGGACGGTGCCGAGGTCGGTGGTTCGAACCCCCGGGCCCCAGCCCGATCCGGGCCGGCGCTCGGTTCGCTTTAATAAGTTATTAATTGCAAAGGGTATGTTGATGTCCGCGCCGCCGTTTCACCGGTCCGGCGCTCCGCCGCCCGAGCCGCTCCAGGCCCGATCGCCCGTTCCAGTACCGCAACACTGTGAACTTTCTCCCGCTTTAGCAGTCATATATCGCGACTGCTAAGATGACCCCCATGACCTCTATCGCCCAATCCACTGCCCTAGTCGCCAACAACCTGCCTGTGCCCAGCGCGCTCGGTTCGCTGGACGCGTACATCGGCGCCGTGCACCAGATCCCGGTGCTCAGCGTGGAGAACGAGCAGGCGCTGGCGCGCCGCTTCCGCGACGAGGAAGACCTCGACGCGGCCCGCGAACTCGTTCACTCGCACCTGCGCTTCGTCGTCCACGTGGCCCGCGGCTACAACGGCTACGGGCTGCAGATCGGCGACCTGATCCAGGAAGGCAACATCGGCCTGATGAAGGCGGTCAAGCGTTTCGACCCCGATCAGGGCGTACGCCTGGTTTCGTTCGCGGTCCACTGGATCCGCGCCGAGATGCACGAGTTCATCCTCAAGAACTGGCGCATCGTCAAGGTCGCCACGACCAAGGCGCAGCGCAAGCTGTTCTTCAACCTGCGCAGGAGCAAGACCCGCCTGGGCTGGATGAACGCCGAGGAAGTGCGCCTGGTCGCCAAGGACCTCAACGTCTCCGAGCGCGAAGTGCTGGAAATGGAGTCGCGCCTGTCCGGCCGCGACATCGGTTTCGACGCGCCGTCCGACGAAGACGACGATCACGCGCCGCCCTCGCCGGCCGCCTACCTGCGCGCGAGCGACGAAGACCCGTCGCAGTCGTACGAGCGCGAGGACGAGGAAGACAGCCAGCTCGCCCTGCTGCGCGAAGGCCTCGCCGGCCTGGATGCGCGTTCGCGCGACATCATCAAGCGTCGCTGGCTCGATGCCGAGAGCAAGATCACCTTGCAGGAACTGGCCGACGAGTACGGCGTCAGCGCCGAGCGTATCCGCCAGATCGAAGCCAATGCGTTGAAGAAGATGCGCGGCCTGTTCGCCGCCTGAGCGGCGACGAACGAGCTCGACGACGACGGCCCGGGAAACCGGGCCGTTCGTTTTTTGCGGTGCGCTAACCCCGCGCGGCATTCGCGTTCG
Organism: Lysobacter sp. 1R34A; assembly: GCF_051217035.1. NCBI lineage: Bacteria > Pseudomonadati > Pseudomonadota > Gammaproteobacteria > Lysobacterales > Lysobacteraceae > Lysobacter > Lysobacter sp. 1R34A. Next base: position 6,366 of record NZ_JBPKJP010000030.1, on the reverse strand, counting down.
CGCAGCGCAAGAAGCGGATATCGCCGCGCGCGGGACGGGACTACGTTGCCTGCCTGTCCTCCAGGAATCGCGCCATGTCTCGCTATCGCATCACCGGCCTGTCGCCGGAACCTTTCGCCACCCTCGGCGCGCTCGACGACGCCAGCCTGCGCGCGCACGGCATGCGCCGCGTCGTCGCCGACTCGCCGAACGGCTACCCTTGCCGGATCAGCCTGGCCGACGCCGCGCCCGGCGATTCGGTGTTGCTGTTGACCTACGAGCATCATCCCTGCGACGGCCCGTATCGCTCCAGCGGCCCGATCTACGTGCGCGAGGGCGCCGCCACGGCCTCGTACGACGACGCGCTGCCGCCGTTCCTGCGCACCCGCAATCTGTCCTTGCGCGCCTACGACGCCGAAGGGTGGATGCGCGGCGCGCGGGCCATCGACGGGGCCGACGCCGAAGCGGCGCTGGCGGAACTGCTCGACGATCCGGACACGACCGAAGTGCATGCCCACAACGCCCGCACCGGGTGCTTCCTGTGCCGGATCGATCGCGTCTGAGCGGAGGTCGCAGAACGCCTGCAGCCGATGCGAAGGACGCCGTGAGGCGCCCTTCGTCGCAGCCGCAGCGATGCACGACGCAGCGCGCGGCGTTCTGCTTTCACGTCGGCGGTGTTGCGCCGCCGGTCCGCTTCGGCTCGCCGGTGCCGAAGATGATGCGGGCGTGGCGTTGGTAGGTGAAGTACGCCCACGACCAGTTGAGCATCACGATCAGGCGGTTGCGGAAGCCGATCAGGAAGAACACGTGCGCGGCGAGCCAGAACACCCAGGCGAGGAAGCCGGAGAACTTGAAACCGCGCAGGTCGACCACCGCGGCGCGGCGGCCGATGGTGGCGAGGTTGCCGAAGTCCACATAGCGGAACGGCTCGACCGCGCGATGGGCGAGGCGAGCGCGGATCGCCGAGGCGACGTGAGCCCCCATCTGCTTGGCGCCGGGCGCGACGCCGGGCACCGGCTGGCCGTTGGCCTGCTGGACGCTGGCCAGGTCGCCGGCGACGAAGATCTCCGGATGCCCGGGCACGCTGAGGTCGGGTTCGACCAGGACCCGGCCGGCGCGGTCGCGCGGCGCATCGAGCAGGGCGCCGAGCGGCGACGCGGCGACGCCCGCTGCCCATAGCACGGTGCGCGACGGTACGAACTCGGCGCCGAGACGATAACCGCGGCCGTCGATCTCGGCGACCGGGGTGCCGGTGACGACTTCGACCCCCAGCCGCTGCAATTGCGCGCGGGCCTTTTCCGACAGCGATTCGGGAAAGTTCGAGAGCACGCGCGGGCCGGCCTCGATCAGGCGCACGCGTGCCTGCGCCGGGTCGATGCGGCGGAATTCGCGGCGCAGGGTCTTGCGCGAAATCTCGGCGAGGGTGCCGGCGAGTTCGACCCCGGTCGGGCCGCCGCCGACCACGGCGAAGTGCAGCCAGGCCGAGCGTTCTTCCTCGGTCTCGGCGGCCTCGGCGCGCTCGAACGCGAGCAGGACCCGGCGGCGGATGTGCAGGGCGTCGTCGAGGGTCTTCAGGCCCGGCGCATCGTCGGCCCACTCGTCGTGGCCGAAATAGGCATGGGTCGCGCCGCTCGCGAGCAAGAGGTAGTCGTAGCCGATGACCTCGCCGTCGGCGAGGCTGACCTGGCGCGCGTCGGCGGCGATGCCGGTGACTTCGCCCAGGCGTACTTCGACGTTGGCCTGCTTGCGCAGGATGTGGCGCAGCGGCGCGGCGATGTCGGGCGCCGACAGGCCGGCGGTTGCGACCTGGTACAGCAGGGGCTGGAACAGATGATGGTTGCGACGGTCGATCAGGGTGATGCGCACCTCGGCCGAAGCCAGGGCGCGCGTCGCCCACAGACCGCCGAACCCGCCGCCGACGATGACGACGTGCTTGCGGGAATCGCTCATGACGATGGAACCTCGATCAGCCGAGATGACGGGTAAGCAGCTCTTCGAGCTTGCGCTGGTCGGCGGCGAAGCGGCGGATGCCGTCAGCGAGCTTGTCGGTCGCCATCGCGTCCTCGTTGTGCTGCCAGCGGAACCCGGCCTCGTCGAGCGCCGCGCCCGGCGCGGCGCGCTGGCCGTCGTCGTCGAGCGCGCGCGCGACCGGGTCCTGGCCGGCTTCGAGTTCGCCGAGGAGCTCCGGCGAAATGGTCAGGCGGTCGCAACCGGCGAGCGCGAGCACCTGTCCGGTGTTGCGGAAGCTCGCGCCCATCACCACGGTGGCGTAGTCGTGGCGCTTGTAGTACTGCCAGATGCGCGCGACCGACTGCACGCCCGGGTCGTCGGCGGGCGTGGCCGGCTTGGGCGTGCCGTTGGCGAGGTGCCAGTCGAGGATTCGGCCCACGAACGGCGAGATCAGGTAAACGCCGGCCTCGGCGCAGGCCACCGCCTGGGCGAACGAGAACAACAGAGTGAGGTTGCAGTGGATGCCTTCGCGTTCGAGCTGCTCGGCGGCGCGGATGCCCTCCCAGCTCGAAGCGATCTTGATCAACAGGCGGTCGCGGCCGATCCCGGCCTGGTCGTACAGCTCGACGATGCGGCGGGCCTGGGCCAGGGTGGCGTCGGTATCGAAACTCAGGCGCGCGTCGACCTCGGTGGAAACGCGGCCGGGGATCAGCTTGAGGATTTCGCCGCCGATGGCGACGGCCAGGCGCAGGCCGGCGTCGTTGACGCGCGCGGCGGTGTCGGCGCCCTGCGCCGCGGCGACCGCGGCCTGGATCAGCGGCGCATAGGCCGGCAGGGCCGAGGCCTTCAGCAGCAGGGAGGGGTTGGTGGTCGCATCGAGCGGACGGAAGCGGGCGATGGCTTCGATGTCGCCGGTGTCGGCGACCACGGCGGAGAGTGCGCGCAGTTGTTCGAGCTGGTTGGTCATGGCGATGGGAGGTGTCGTGTCGTTAGGGTCCCCGCCATTCTCACTGATCGAGGTTAGCGCGTCATGACTGAGGCGCCCGTTTCGGCCGCCAGGCCGCGGCAAAGCGCCGATCGCGGGCTTGCGCTAGGCTGGGCCGCGACAGGGCCGGCACCGGCCCGCAGGGGAATCGCATGGCCGCAGAGGAAAAACGCATCGCGCTGCTGATCGACGCCGACAATGCGCCCGCGGCGAAGATCGACGTGATCCTGACCGAGGTCGCGAGCTACGGCATCGCCAACGTGCGCCGCGCCTACGGCGACTGGAAGAGCCCGAACCTGAAGAGCTGGGAAGCGGTACTGCACGACTACGCGATCCGGCCGATGCAGCAGTTCGCCTACAGCAAGGGCAAGAACGCCTCCGACATGGCGATGGTGATCGACGCGATGGACCTGCTGTATGCGGGCAACCTCGACGGTTTCGCGATCGTTTCCAGCGACGCCGACTTCACCCCGCTGGTGATGCGCCTGCTGACCGAGGGCGCCAAGGTCTACGGCTTCGGCGAGCAGAAGACGCCCGAGCCCTTCGTCAACGCCTGCTCGAAGTTCACCTATGTCGAGGCCCTGGCCCAGCCGGTCAGCGTCGACGGCCTGCCCGACGAGAGTGCGGCGACCCCGGCGCGCAGCGCCAAGGACCTGCGCAGCGACACGCGCCTGGTGCAGATGCTGCGCCGCGCGGTCGATGCCGCCGGCGGCGACGACGGCTGGTCGCGCCTGGCGACGATCGGACAACAGATCGGCAATCAGGCCTCGTTCGATCCGCGCAACTACGGCTACCGCAAACTCAGCGACCTGATCGAGGCGATGGGGCTGTTCGAGATACGCCGCGACAACCTGACCGTGTGGGTGCGCGACAAGCCCAAGGGCGGGGCGAAGAAAACGTCCGAGAGCAAACCGTCGGCCGCCAAGCCTGCCGCGAACAAACCGCCGGCGGACCAGCCGGCACAGAACCAGGCACCGGCGAACAAGCCCGCTGCGAACAAACCGAAGGTCAAGCCGAAGACCTGATGCCGGTGCGCAGAGCGACCCCGCAGGAGTAAAAGCGGCGCGAGCCGCGACCGCGAATCGTCGATGACCGCGATGTTCTTTTGGGGCACGAAGCATCGTCCTGCGCCCAGGTTTGGCTGTGCCTCTGCATTGGCCTTGGTCGTGGCCGTGCGTAGTTTCGCACTAGCGAAGACAAAAGAAGACCCAAAGGGCGGCCCGCAGGGATGCGGGCCGTTTTTCATCGGGACAGGGATGTCCCGTATGAAAAATCACCGCGGAGGCATCGAACGCGCGGGCCCTTGATTCAAAGAAAAGCACTTTTCTTTGGTTACCTTTCTTTTGTTGCTTTAGACAAAAGAAAGTAACCCGCCGCTTTAGTGGCGGAAGCTTTGGGTTTGATCTTGATCTAATAGACGAGAGAGAGGCGCAAGGCCGGCGCAGCGATGTCGCGGCTTGCGCCGCTCCTACCCTGGCGAAGGAACGCCGCTTCGACAAAGGACGACGGCCCTGCCGTGTCTGCGCGTTCCGCGGTCGCGACTCACGTCGCTCCTACAGGGACACACCCGAAGACGACGCGACATTGGGACATGTCGGTCGTGGCTCGCGCCGCTCCTACCCTGGCGAAGGCGCGCCGCGTCGACGAATGGAGACGGCCTCATTATCTCTGCGCGTCCCTTGTCGCGACTCACCTCGCGCCTGTCGGGGTGGATTCGCAGCGGCAAAACCTTGCGCGACGCCCGAAGCGCAACTCAATACAAATCGATCGGATCCACATCCAACGACCAGCGCACCTTGCGCGCTTCCGGGCAGGCATAGATCGCCGGCAGCGCGGCGTCCAGCGCGCCGTGCAGGTGGCGCCGCTCCAGCGCGGTCAGGATCAGCTGCGCGCGCTGGTAACCGGCGCGGCGCGGCATCGGCGCGGGCAAGGGCCCGTTGATCTCCAATGTGGGCCGCTGCCCCGGCGGCGGTCGCCGGCGCGGGTCGGCGAAGGCGTCGATCTCGCGCCGCGCCTTGGCCAGGAACGCGTTGGCGGCGTCGACCTCCTGCGCTTCGGCGCGCAGCAGGGCCATGTGCGCGAACGGCGGAAAATCGGCGGCCTCGCGCTGCGCCAGTTCGGTTTCGGCGAACGCGGCATAGCCGCCGGTCAACAGGGTGTGCAGCAGCGGATGATCGGGGTGATGGGTCTGCAGCAGCACCTGGCCGGGTTTGTCGGCGCGGCCGGCGCGGCCGGCGACCTGGATCAACAGTTGCGCGAGTTTTTCCGGCGCGCGGAAGTCGGCGCTGAACAAACCTTCGTCGATGCCGACCACCGCGACCAGGGTCAGGTTCGGCAGGTCGTGGCCCTTGGCGAGCATCTGGGTGCCGACCAGGATGCCGGGCGCGGTGCCGAATTCGGCCAGGTGCTGTTCGAGCGCGTCGCGGCGCTGGGTGGTGCCGCGGTCGATGCGGCGCACCGGGTAGTCGGGGAAGCGCGCGCTCAACGACTCTTCGATGCGCTCGGTGCCGGCGCCCTGCGATTGCAGCGCCAGGCCGCCGCAGTCGGGACAGGCGTCGGGGGCGGGTCGGCGGGTGCCGCAGTGGTGGCATTGCAGGCGCCGGCCGCCGCCGTGCACGGTCATCGGCGTGCCCTTGAGCGGGGTGCTGCAGCGCGGGCAGTGCGCGGTCCAGCCGCAGTCGTGGCACAGCAGCACCGGCGCATAGCCGCGGCGGTTCTTGAACACCAGCACCTGGCCGCCGGCGTCGAGCGCCCGGGCGATCGCGTCGACCAGTTCCGGCGACAGCCCGGCCTCGAGCGGGCGCTTGCGCACGTCGACCACCCGCACCTGCGGCGCCTGCGCCTGGCCGGCGCGGCGTTGCAGGCGCAGATGGCCGTAGCGGCCGGCCTGGACGTTGCGCAGCGACTCCAGCGACGGCGTCGCGCTGCCGAGCAGGATCGGTATGTTCAGCGCCTTGGCCCGGACCAGGGCGAAATCGCGGGCGTGATAACGGATGCCGTCCTGCTGCTTGAAGCTGCCGTCGTGCTCCTCGTCGATCACGATCAGGCCCGGCTGCAACAGCGGCAGGAACACCGCCGAGCGGGTGCCCACCGCGACCCGCGCCTCGCCGCGCGCGAATGCGGCCCAGGTGCGGGCGCGTTCGCCATCGGACAGGCCCGAGTGCAGGGCATGGATGGGCACCCCGAGGCGCGCGCGGAAGCGCGCCAGGGTCTGCGGGGTCAGGCCGATCTCGGGCACCAGCACCAGGGCCTGCCGGCCGCGCGCCAGGCAGTCGGCGATCGCGTGCAGGTAGACCTCGGTCTTGCCGCTGCCGGTAACGCCGTCGAGCAGGAACGGCACGAAGCCATCGGCGGCCAGCACCGTGTCGACCGCGGCCTGCTGTTCTTCGTTGAGCGCCGGCCCCGGCCGCGGCGCCGGCGCGCGCGCGCTGGCCGGCACCGCGATGCGTTCG